>JANMUX010000250.1:0-3538 GCA_031392125.1 Acidobacteriota bacterium
GTTTCCGGTGGCGGGCCCACCGGCGCGCGCCGCGATCGCGAGCGCGGCGTGTTCACCGTGACCGTGCCGGCTACCTTCAAGGGGGACGTGGTGTGGACGCTGCGGCACGCCGGACAGGTCTACAAGGTGCCGGGCCGGACCAAGTCAGGCGCCTACGGCCTGAAGTGGCCGATGGCGATGGGATCGATCCCGCCAGCCCTGCGCTTTTCGGCGACGGGCCCTGAGGGCCGCGGCCCCATGGGCATTGAGGGTCCGGCGCTGCAGGCCACCGTCGGCACGCCGCTGCCGGTGACGATCTGGATCAATGACGACAGCAAGCGTGAAGCCGATCCGATACCACTGAAGGCTCGCGGCCCGGCTCGCCCGGCAGTCAACGTGGTCTGGTACAAACATTCGGGGCCAGGCCCGGTGAAATTCGATCCCGCCCGGAATGGCCTGGACGAGCTGGCGGGCACCGCGGCCACGACGGCCACGTTCGCACAGCCCGGCACGTACACCCTGCGCGCACGCGTCGACAACTTCGGCCGGCCCGACACCTCGGCCGGCAACCAGTGCTGCTGGACCAACGGCTACATCAAGGTCACCGTGAAGTGAGTCAGGCCCTTCCCGGCTGCACCACTCGCAGCCGGTGTTCTCGCGCCGTGGCCGCGAGTCGTTCATCGTAGGTGACGAATTCCACCTCACTGTCGATCGCGAGCGCGGTCGCAAGGTGGATGGCATCGAGCGAACGAAGCGTCGTGGCCCCGAGCTGTCCCGCGTCTTCTCGAATATCCGCATCCAGGTTGATGAGGAAGAACCCGCGCAAGGCTTCCGAAGCCTCTGAGCCGGCTGCGCGCAGTCGTCGCAGGGCCCTCAGCACTTCGACCTCGGCAAGGACCGACGTCGACGCTTCGATGTCGGGTTCGCTCAAGTAGTCGATCAACGCCTGTGACTCGGGTTCGAGGTGCACAAGCTTGACGATCGCGGACGAATCAAAATACGCGACCCTCACAGCCGTTCTTCACGCAGCTCGGCGATCACATCCTCGCTGCGAGGGGCTCCGGTAAGGCCCGGCGTCGCTGGCGGCAGGCCCTGCAGTGAGCGGGTCGGCGCCTCGGCACGACCCTCGCCAACCAGTCGTTCGAGGACCGTGAGTTTGGCCGCGGGCAGTGGGGCCAGAATCGCCACCACGTGGCCATATTCGGTCACGCTCAGTGTCTCGCCAAGCTTGACGCGATCCAGATAAATCGAGAGATTCTGGCGCAGTTCCCGAACGCCGACGCTGTTGGGGCCGCGCCTGGCCGCTTCCATGTTCAACATGTAGCACATCGTAGCATAACGGCCGGACACCCTCAAAGTGCCCGGCCGCTCCGAACTTTCCGGCCCTAGAAGCGGTACTTCACGCCGAGACGGAACACCCGCGGCGCAATGATGTCCGTGGGGGCCAGGTACGTCGAGCCGTTGCGATTGGTCTGCCCGAAGATCGTGTTGGTGTTCAGCGAGTTGAAGAGGTCGATGGTGGCCTCAACCGACTGGTTGCCAAACGTGTTGAAGCGTTTCGACAGGCGGTTGTCCCAAATCTTCGTCCACTCGTAGCGGCCCGCCTGCGATTCGACGCGCACCGCGATGTTGGTGTTGCTGGCGTCGCGAATCTGCACTTCGCGGAAGAACGGTTCGCCGCTCTGCGACAGGAACGACGCCGCGAACATCAAGCCCCATGGCAACTGGTAGCTGCCGCTCACGCGCATCGAGTAGTTCCACGATGACTCCAGGAACTGGTAGTTGTTCGTGCCGGTGCCGCCATTCTGCGGACCGTAGAGCGCCTCGTTCGGGTTGCGCGGCGCGTGGTTGCGCAGGTCGCGATAGTCGGCGTCGAACGACACCAGGAACGAGTAGTTGTTCGACAGTTGCTTGTTCAGCGTCGTGCCGAACGCATGGTAGCGGTTGTCGGCTTCGCCCTGCACGGTGCGCTCGATCAGCTGACCGAAGGTCGGGTAGGTGGACGGCACTGAGTAGATCGTCAGCGTCTTGTCGTCTGCCGTGCCCGTGACGTTGTCGCGGCCGGGATCGATGCCGGTGCGAGTGGCGGTGTAGGCCTCGAAGGGGTATGCCAGGTTGATGGTCTTGTTGCTGTTGCCATCGATCTTGCGGACGTAGTTGAATTGCAGCGTCATGACGCGGCTCAACCCCAAGTCCAGGCCGGTGGTGTACTCATCAACGAACGGCCCCTTGAGGTCGGGAGCAATGGAGCGGTTGGTGCCGCCGGCTGTGGCGGTCAGGTTGGCCGCGATCGGCGTGTAGGGAATTCTGCCGTCCCAGTTCGAGTAGGTGCGCGTGGTGATGGCGTTGGGGTCGATGTCGCCGCCGCCTGGGCCAGGGTTCGCTGATGCGCCGGAGCTGCCGCCGACGTAACGACCGTAGCTGGCGCGGACCGCCACTCGCCCTTCGCCGGTCAAGTCGTAAACCGCCGAAATGCGCGGCACCAGCGTCTGGTAGATCGGGAAGTTGCCCTCGCCCTTGTACTCGAAAAGGTTCTTGGTCGCGAAGGGGCCGGTGCCGGGGTTGCCCTGCTCGGGCAGGAAGCTCGAATAGCGATCGAAGCGCACGCCGAGGTTCAGCGTGAGCTTGCGGCTGACCGTGATCTTGTCGTTGATGTAGGTGGAGTTGTACCACTCGCCAGACGCCGTCGTATTGGGATAGTCGTAGACGAGTACCGAGTCGGGACGAGTGAAGCAGCCGTCGTAGTTTTGCGCCTCGTTACACCCCGGATCGCCCGGGAGACTGCGATACCGATACTGCTGTTGATTCGGGTAGCCGATGTTCTCGGTTGACTGGATGTTGCGCCACCCGAGGTAGCCGGATTTCAACTCGTGGTTGCGGCCCCAGAAGTTCGCGAAGTACGCGAACGTGGCGCCGTACTGCCACCGCCGCGGTGTGCGGTCGGTTTCGAGAAAAGCGCCGCGCGTCGGGCCGTTGGTCGTGGCCAGGTCAGTCTTGCGTACGTCGGTCGTCCATGGCACATCCGGCCACCAATAGCCGCCGCGCTGCAGGCTGGCATCAAACGTCGCGCGTGAAGACAGGATTGACAGGTACTTGAACGACGGTCCGACCAGCGACCACGAGTCCTGGTTCTGCGTCGATTCAAGCGGAACATAACGGCTCGCCGTGCGATACGGCTGCCACTTGCGGCCGACCTGGAACATGCCCTCGAACTTGTTGTTCTTGGTCATCTGGTAGGTGACCTTGCCGGTTGGATCCTGCAGCTTCGTGTAGAACTCCACCTGCTGGCGGTCGGCCAGGCTGATGAAGCCAGGAATGAGGTTGCCTGACGAGGCGTCGCGATGGCTGGCGTAGAACCAGAGGCGATCCCTCAGGATCGGCCCGCCGAGTTCGCCGTAGAAGTCCTTGTAGCTCGTGAACTTGTTGACGCCGGGCGCGTAGCCCTTGGCCAGCAGTTCCGGCGTGATGTTGCTGCTCTGGAAGTCGCCTGACTGGTAGTTGGCCGAGCCCAGTCCCTTGAAGGTGTTGCTGCCCGACTTGAGGACCAGGTTCATGGTCA
>JANMUX010000306.1:0-6432 GCA_031392125.1 Acidobacteriota bacterium
CCGGCCAGGCGGGCGAACGGTCCTGGGGGCTGGGATTGCGATACGCGTTTTAGGGAGGGAGATCAGGTCGGTCAGTTATGGCGGTCAGGATTGGTGAACTGCTTCTCAAAGAGAAGCGCATCACGGCGGTCCAACTTCAGGAAGCCCTGGGGTATCAGAAGCAGCACGGAGGGAAGCTCGGCGCCAACCTCGTGAAGATGGGCTTCGTGAAGGATGAGGAAATCACCGCGCTGCTGTCGAAGCAGTACGGCGTGCCCTCGATTGCCCTGAACCAGTTCGAGATCGACCCGGCAGTGATCAAGCTGGTTCCCGCCGAAACCGCCCGCAAGTATCAGATCGTTCCGCTCAGCCGCGCCGGCGCGACGCTGACGATCGCGATGACCGATCCCACCAACGTCTTCGCGATGGACGACGTCAAGTTCATGACCGGCTACAACGTCGAGCCGGTGGTGGCGTCGGAAACAGCAGTACTCGACTCGATCGACAAGTATTACGGCGTCGGCGGCCCGCCGCAGACGCAGTCGTCGCGCGGCGGCGCGACCTCGGTCGGCGTCCCCGACCCCGGCGGCGAAAGCGCGCTCGAGATGGCGACCCGCTCGCTGAACGAGCTGCCGAGCCTGATGAGCGACGGCGGCGATGTCGAGGTGATCGAGGACCTCGAAGAGATCAGCGCCGAGATGCTGAGCCGCCAGGGCGAAGAGGCCCCGGTCATCAAGCTGGTGAACGTCATCCTGATGTCGGCGATCTCGAAGGGCGCCAGCGACATTCACATCGAGCCCTACGAGAAGGAATACCGCGTGCGCTACCGCATGGACGGCATTCTTTACAACATCATGTCGCCGCCGCTCAAGATGCGCGACGCCATTACCTCGCGCGTCAAGATCATGGCCAAGCTCGATATCGCCGAGAAG
The DNA here is from genome assembly GCA_031392125.1 of Acidobacteriota bacterium. Lineage (GTDB taxonomy): Bacteria > Acidobacteriota > Vicinamibacteria > Vicinamibacterales > UBA2999 > 12-FULL-67-14b. The sequence goes on from JANMUX010000306.1 coordinate 912, forward strand.
CGCCTGCCGCAGGACGGCCGCATCAAGATTCGCTTCAGCGACAACGGCCAGGCGAAGGACATCGACTTTCGTGTCTCGTGCCTGCCGACCCTGTTCGGCGAGAAGATCGTCATGCGCCTGCTCGACAAGGGCAAGCTGATGCTCGACATGACCAAGCTCGGCTTCGAGCAGGAATCGCTGACCAAGCTCGAGACGCAGATCGCCAAGCCGTGGGGAATGGTGCTGGTGACCGGCCCGACCGGCAGCGGCAAGACCAACACGCTGTACTCGTCGATCTCGAAGCTCAATACCGCCGAGACCAACATCATGACGGCCGAAGACCCGGTCGAGTTCAACCTGCTTGGTGTCAACCAGGTGCAGGTGCGCGAGAGCATCGGCCTCAATTTCGCCGCCGCGCTGCGCAGCTTCCTGCGCCAGGACCCCAACATCATCCTGGTCGGCGAGATCCGCGATTTCGAGACCGCGGAAATCGCCGTCAAGGCGGCACTGACCGGACACCTCGTGCTCTCCACCCTGCACACCAATGACGCGCCCAGCACCATCAGCCGCTTGATGAACATGGGCATCGAGCCGTTCCTGGTCGCAAGTTCACTCAACCTGGTGTGCGCCCAGCGCCTGGTGCGGCGCGTCTGCGTCAACTGCAAGGTCGAAGACGACCTGCCACCGGGGGCGATGGAGCAGGTCGGCTTCTCGGCAGCCGACGCCGCCTCGGTCAAACCCAAGAAGGGCACCGGCTGCGAGAAGTGCCTCAAGAACGGCTACAAGGGCCGCGTCGGTCTCTACGAAGTGATGGAGATCACCGACGAGCTGCGCGAGCTGATCCTGGTCGGTGCCTCGTCGCTCGAGATTCGCCGCAAGGCGATCGAAGAAGGCATGATCACGCTGCGCGGCAGCGGGCTGCGCAAGATCAAGGACGGCGTCACCACGATCGAAGAAGTGTTACGCGAGACAGTGAAGTAGTCACAACGGAGTAGCCTCCGGCCTGGGCCGGAGCTGAAAGAAAACCAAGATATGGCCACGCTTCCGGATCTGCTTAAGCAAACCGTCGAACTGCAAGGTTCGGACCTGCACCTCTCGATCGGCTCGCCACCCCAGGTGCGCGTGCACGGCGAGCTGCAGAAACTCGAGTTCCCGGAACTGACGCCGTCCGACACCAAGTCGTTGTCGTACGCGGTGCTCACCGACGCGCAAAAGAAGCGCTTCGAAGAGACCCTCGAACTCGACTTCTCGTTCGGCATTCGCGGCGTCGCGCGCTTCCGCTGCAACATGTTCAACCAGAAGGGCGCGGTCGGCGCGGTTTACCGCCAGATCCCGGAGAAGATCCGGACCTTCGCGGACCTGGGCCTGCCGCCGGTCCTGGCGAAGATGGCCGAGCGGCCACGCGGCCTGATCCTCGTGACCGGTCCCACCGGCAGCGGCAAGTCGACGACGCTGGCGGCGATGATCGACAAGATCAACACCGAGCGTCACGGCCACATCCTGACGGTCGAAGACCCGATTGAATACCTGCACACCCATAAGAACTGCCTGATCAACCAGCGCGAGCTGCACAGCGATACGCAAAGTTTCACCAACGCGCTGCGCGCCGCCCTGCGTGAAGACCCCGACGTGGTGCTGATCGGTGAAATGCGCGACCTCGAGACCGTCGAATCGGCGCTGCGGATCGCGGAAACCGGCCACCTCACGTTCGGCACGTTGCACACCAATTCGGCCTCGTCGACCATCAACCGCATCATCGACGTGTTCCCGTCGCACCAGCAGTCGCAGATCCGCACGCAGCTATCGCTGGTGGTGGAGGGGATCGTCTGCCAGTCGCTGCTGCCGAAGGCCGACGGCAAGGGCCGTGTCGTGTCGCTGGAAATCCTGGTGCCGACGCCCGGCATCCGCAACCTGATTCGCGAGGACAAGGTTCACCAGATTTATTCGGCGATGCAGACCGGCCAGGAAAAACTGGGCATGCAGACGATGAACCAGTCGCTGGCGACGCTGGTCTTCCGGCGGCTGATCACGCACGAGACTGCGATGACGGCGTCGTCTAATCGGGAAGAGCTGGTCGAGATGATCAGCCGCGGCGCCGGCGTCGTTGCTGGGGCTGGGATGGGCCGTCCGGGTGGACCGGGCGGAGCGGGTGCGGGACTGCGGCCGCCGGTGCGGCCGGGGTCATAACGAGTAAGATTCACGGTGCCTCCCCCCAATCGACGATCGAGACACTGATATCGGAGATTGATTATGGCTACTTTCGCATTCTCAGGACGAACCCGGACCGGCGAATCGGTATCGGGCGAACGCATTGGCGACACCATGGACGCCGTCGTGTCGGCGCTGCGCCGCGAGCAGATCCAGGTCACTCGCATCCAGCCGGCCAAGGCCAAGGGGGCGTCGACCGCGGCAAAGACGCTCAAGGCCCGATCGGTGCCGGCCAAGAACCTGGCGGTCTTCACGCGCCAGTTCTCGGTGATGATCGACGCCGGACTGCCGCTGGTGCAGTGCCTCGACATTCTTGGCAACCAGGAAGATCACAAGTATTTCTCGCAGGTGATCCTGGCGACCCGATCGGACGTCGAAGGCGGCATGTCGCTCGCCGATGCCATGAAACGGCACCCGCGGGTGTTCGACGCGCTGTTCTGCAACATGATCGCCGCCGGCGAGGCGGGCGGTATTCTCGACACCATTCTCAAGCGACTGGCCGTCTATATCGAGAAAGCCGTCAAGCTGAAGAACCAGGTGAAGTCGGCCATGATCTACCCGATCGCCGTGGTGGTGATTGCCGCGGTCGTGATCGGCGTGATTTTGTGGAAGGTGATCCCGACCTTTGCGTCGTTGTTCGCCGGCCTCGGCGCCACCCTGCCGCTGCCGACGCGCGTGGTCATCGCGCTCAGCGAGAACCTGATCCGGTTCATGCCGGTGATGTTCGTGATGTTCTTCGCCGGCGGCTGGGGCTTCCGCACCTATTACGCAACCGAGAAGGGGCGCCGGGTGATCGACGGCATCTCGCTGAAGTTGCCGATCCTGGGTCCGATCCTTCGCAAGATCGCGGTCGCCCGCTTCTGCCGCACGCTGTCGACCTTGATGGCCTCGGGCGTGCCGATTCTTGATGGTCTTGACATCACCGCCCGCACCTCTGGCAATGCCATCATCGAGGACGCCATCCAGGTGACGCGCAAGAGCATCGAGCGCGGCGAGACGATCTCGGCTCCCCTCAAGGAGACCGGCGTGTTTCCCGGCATGGTGGTCCAGATGATCAGCGTCGGCGAAGCGACCGGCGCCCTCGACACGATGCTGGGCAAGATCGCCGACTTCTACGAGGAAGAAGTCGACGTCGCGGTGGAGGGCCTGCTCACACTGCTCGAGCCGCTAATGATTGCGCTGCTCGGCGGCGCCGTCGGCGGCATCGTCATCGCGATGTACATGCCGATCTTCGACTTGATCAGCCAGCTGACCTAGCTGATGAAGGAGCGCACCATCAGGCAGCGGCTGGCGACCCACATTGCCGTGCGGCTGGTGGTGGCAACCGTGCTGCTTGGTGCGGCCCTGGTGGTGCAACTGCGCGACCCCGGGGCCTGGGCCGTCAGCCCGTTCTTTTTCCTGATTGGCCTCACCTACGCGGTGAGCCTCGGCTTCATCGGTTCGCTGCGATTCGTGGACCGCTGGCCGTGGCTCACCGACGTGCACTTCGCCATCGACGCGGTGATTATCTCGGCCGCTATCATGCTGAGCGGCGGCGTCGAGAGCCTGTTCACCATCCTCTACATGCTGCCGATTGTCGCGGCGGCGTCGGTGCAGTTTCGCCGGGGCGGCATGCAGCTGGCCACCCTCAGCACCATCCTGTTTATCGGCGTCGTGCTGGTGCAATACCTCCACGCGTCCGACATCATCGACGTCCCATTCAGCTTGCCCGAGACCGTCCTGCCGGCGGTCCGGGTCGCGCAGTACACCGTTGTCCTCAACGTGTTTGGTTTTTTTGCGGTCGCGCTGCTCAGCGGATCGCTGGCCGAACGCGCGCGCAAGGGCGAGGCGCGGCTCGAGGAGGCCACCGAGGAAATTGCCGACCTGCAGGCGTTCAACCAGTACGTGCTCGACAACCTGTTGAGCGGCCTGGCGACCGCCGACGCCCGCAACCAACTGGTCACCTTCAACCGCTCGGCAATGATGATCACCGGGCGCAGCGGCCCGCTGCCGATCGGCGAGCCGGCCGGCGCCGTGTTGCAACTGCCTGCCGCGTTTACTGCGACGATTTCCCAGGAACTCGCGCGCGTGCGCAGCAAGCGCCTCGACTACCAGTTCCGCCGGCCCGACGGCCAGTTGATCGATCTCGGCGTGAGTGCGGCGGCGCTGCCGCTGCCCGACGGCACGCGCGGCCATCTCTATACCTTCCAGGACGTCACCGACGTCAAGCGGTTCGAGCAGAGCGCGCGTTTGCAGCAGCGCCTGGCCGCGGTCGGCGAAATGGCCGCCGGGATCGCGCATGAGATTCGCAACCCGCTCGCCTCGATGTCGGGATCCATGCAGATGCTGAAGCAGGAGTTGCCGTTGTCGGCCGACCAGGCGCAGCTGATGGACATCGTGCTACGCGAGTCGGACCGGCTCAACCAGACCATTACGTCGTTTCTGGCCTACGCGCGCCCGCAGCGGTTCCAGGTCCAGCCACTCGACCTCCGGCCCATCATCCAGGAAACCGCGATGTTGTTGAGGAACAGCCCTGAAGTTGAAGAGCGCCACACCATCCAGGTGCGGCTGCCCGAGCAGCCCGTGATGATCGATGCCGACGAAGGCCAGATCCGGCAGATTATCTGGAACCTCGCCACCAACGGGCTGCGCGCGATGCCCGCAAGCGGCACCTTGACGCTGAGCGCGGCCGAAGATGCGCTGGGCGATCGGCGCACATCGGCGCTGTCGATCGAGGACGAGGGCGTCGGCATCGCTGCTGAAGACGTCGACGCAATTTTCCAGCCGTTTCGCGGCTCGTTTGGCAAGGGTACCGGCCTTGGCCTCGCCATCGTCCATCGCATCGTCACCGACTACGGCGGCCAGATCGATGTGCGCTCCAGCCCTGGCCGGGGTACAACGTTCCGCGTGACGTTCCCCACCGCCCGACCGGCTGTGGCGACTCGGCAGGCCGAGCCGCTTATGGAAGGACAAGCGTCGTGACTAGGCAGGGGTCGGGGATCAGGGATCAGGGATCGGGGATCAGGGATCAGGGATCAGGCAAGGCCACGGCCGAGAAGCCGCGCATCCTGATCGTGGACGACGAGCAGTCGATGCGCGAGTGGATGCGCCTGCTGTTTCAGCGTGACGGGTTCGAAGTGCTGACGGCCGAAGACGGCGAGAGCGCTCGCGACCTGGTGGCCCGCGAGTATCTCGACGTCGTGCTCACCGACATCCGCATGCCGCGGCTCGACGGCGTGCAACTGCTCATGGCGGTGGGCGACCTGTCGCCCCGATGCCGTGGTGCTGATGATGACCGCGCACTGGACCCGCGAGTCGGTCGAGTGGGCCGAGGCGCGCGACCTGGGCGCCGAAG
>JANMUX010000379.1:0-6529 GCA_031392125.1 Acidobacteriota bacterium
CGATAGCGCGCTCTTCGCGGCGGTCACGACGGGGACCAGCACGGGAGCGGTGAACAGCCTGCACGCGAGCTTCCTGCCGATGGGCGGGTTCGCGACGCTGCTCCTGATGATGCTCGGCGAGATCTCGCCGGGTGGCGTGGGCTCCGGGCTGTACGGCCTGCTCGTGTTCGCCATCCTGGCCGTGTTCATCGCCGGCTTGATGGTCGGCCGGACGCCCGAGTACCTGGGAAAGAAGGTCGAAGCCTTCGAGATGAAGAGGGCCATGCTGGTCGTGCTGATCCTGGCCGGCAGCATCCTGGGCTTCACGGCCCTGGCCTCGGTGACGTTGGCCGGGCTGGCCGGCCCGGCAAAATTAACCAGCGTCGCCGGAGCGCCCAGCGTCGGGGTGATCGGCACTGTCCACACGCGGTTGAACGACGCATCGACCACGGCGATGCTGGCGTTACTCCCAACAATGCCAAACGGATTCGAGGGCCGGATGTTGCGCGGCTCAGCCGCTGTCGGCTCCGCGGCAGAGTCGGGAAAGTCGACCAGGCGCGAGACGCGAACCGATTCACCGAGTGCGTTCCTCAGGTAGACGCCTTGGCCGGCAGCCAGGGGGGCGTGGGCAGAGGCCGGCAGGGTGAAGTTGAACCCAAAGTCCTCCACGCCGTCCGGGAAGTCCAGCAGAAGCACCGAGCTGAACAGCGGCGAGGAGGGCGACGGATTCGGGATGGCGCCGGCGGTTTCGATGGCGCTATCGCCTTGGCCGATGACGACATACAGACGCCGGCCGACCTGCAGCAGACCGGACGGCCCCGCCGGCTCGAGACCGGTGGGCCCAGCGAAGCCGGACGGTAGTCCGTCAATGACCGTCGACCGGCGGCCATCCCGGTCTACGAACGACACGCGTCCCGTGTTCGGGCCATTGCCGGCTTCGGTGACAAGCAGCTGACCCTGAGGCAGGGCGAGGAGCTTGACTGGCGCACGCAGCCCGCCGACGTGTTCCTGGATGACCTGCGCGCTCGCCGGCGCCGCGGTCAGGACCAGGGCGATAGAAAAGCCAATGCGCCGGAGGTAGTTCGATGCCGTATGCATGTGTGTCAGCTCCTTCGAAGTCAGCCGGACCGCGGGGCAGAGGCCAGCCGTGACTTATAATGATCAACGCGTTGGGTAACGCGGAACGCGATATTACCCCATGGCCATTTGTAGCAGCCGACCCGCGCACTGCGCACGATCTCAAGCCGAATCGTGAACGAATTCTCCCCGAAATCCTCACAAACCGACGCCGCCGACGGTCACGTCTCACACTTCAGGGACGTCACGATCGACTTTCGCCGGCAGACGATTGTCCGCGGTGGCCTCGAGATCCGCCTGCGCGGTAAGTCGTTTGATGTGTTGGCCTATCTGGTCCGTCATGCCGGCCGGGTCGTCGGCAAGCGGGAACTGATCGATGCAGTGTGGGGCGGCGTGGCAGTCTCCGATGATTCGCTGGTGCAGTGCCTCGTGGAGATTCGCCGCAACCTGGGGGCCGTGCAGGACGTGATCAAGACGGTGCGCGGGCGTGGCTACATGCTCGACGCCGAGGTTGAAGCCGCATCGGCGGCGGCAGAGGCGGGCGGCGTGGCGCGCGTCGACCGTGCGAGCGGCTCGAGCTGGCAGGGGCTCGCGGTCGCCGCCCTGCTCATCTCGGCTGCCGTCATCCTCGCCGGGGTCTGGCGCTGGAACCTGGCCGGCACGGGCGAAGGCGCGGGCGCCTCCGGAGCCGTAATGCCCGAAGCCACCTTGAACGTCGCGGCGAGTGATGCGTTCGCCGAGGGCAACCGGATCCTCGGGAACCGCTCACAGGTGTCGTTGCAGACCGCGCGCCGCGCGTTCGAGCGATCAATCGCGCTCGATCCCAACTTCGCGCCCGCACATTCGGCTCTGGCCAACACGCTTTGCGTCCTCGCGGCGTTTGGGATCGAGGCGCCGGATCAGGTGCTGCCCGCGGCGCGCGCCGCGGCGCGCCGCTCGGTAGATCTGGAGCCGACCCATGCGTTCGGCTGGCACGCGCTGGCCCACACCCAGACGCTGTGGGACTGGGATTGGGAGGCGGCGGAAGCGAACTACCGGCGAGCCATGGCGCTTGATCCGAAGGTGATCCATCCCAGGGTCCTGTTGGCACACCTGCTCGTGGGCCTGGGTCGCGCCGACGAAGCGTTCGCGGAATTAGACCGTGCCTTGGCCATCGAGCCGGCCTCGACGCTGGTCCTGGGATCGACCGGAATCGTCAACTACCTGGCTCGGCGGCCGGACCAGGCGCTGCGAGCGTTGGATCAGGCGTTACAGCACTCGCCCGGCTACGCGCTTCCAAGATTCTGGCAAGGCCTGACGTTCAGCTTCATGGGCCGTCACGCGGACGCCATGACAGCGGCGCTCAACGCACGTGAGGGCATGGGCAACCCGCCGGCTTGGCTGGTGGGCTACGTACACGCGCGGGCCGGTCGCCGGGGCGAAGCGCAGGAGGTGCTGCGCGCACTCGAGATTCGCGCGCGGCAGCAATATGTCCCCCCGGTCGACATCGCGGTCGTGCATGCGGCCCTCGGCAACCACGAGGCCGCCCTGGACTTACTCGAGCAAGGCTTGCAGCAGCACGGACACGGAATGTCGTTGCTGGCCGTGCTGCCGACGATGGATCCCTTGCGTGGTAATCCGCGATTCTCATCTATCCTGCGTGCCATGCGGCTGCCGAGCCTCCCGTGATCGCGAAGCGGCCTCGCCCGACGCGCCGACCGGTCTGCCGTAGCGCCCGGCGCGGAGGTGGAAGGCGCGCCTATTTATTGATGATCCGCGCGAGACGCCAGACGTAATCGACCCAGGATGCGATGGTAATCACCAGCGACGTCCAGATCGCCACCTCGACCCACCCCGAGGCGTAGCCGCGGAAGTTGAAGTACATCACCACCACGCACGACAGCAAGAAGACCGCGGTTGCTACCTTCCCCAGTGGCGATGGCCGAAAGGTGCGTGGGCCCATGGCCAGGTTCACGATCGCTACCGTCAGCAAGATGCCGACATCGCGGCTGAGCACCGTGATGGTCAGCCAGAGCGGCAGGCGATTGACGAGTCCGATGTTGGGCAGCGTTAAAACGACGAGCGTCGCGCCAATCAGCAGCTTGTCGGCGATCGGATCGAGCCACGCGCCCAAATCGGTCTGGCCGCCGGTGGCGCGCGCCGCCAGGCCGTCGAGCAGGTCGGTGACCGCGGCAAAAATGAACGTCAGCAGTGCCCAGCCGAGTTCACCGTAAAGCGTCAGCAACACGAACACCGGCACCAGCAGCATGCGGAGCATGGTCAGCTGGTTGGCGAGCGTGAAGACCTGGGTGCTCATGGCCGGGCGAGCGACTCGATACGGCTGATGATCTCGACGGCCTCGGCGCCGCTGACGCTGCGCAACAACTCGAAGTTGCCGCCGGCCAACGGCATTGCCCCGGCGGCCACCGCCTGCGAGACATAGGAATAACTCAGGTGGCCCGATGGCACGTCGTTCACCGTGACGCTGGTCGCCTGCCACTTGGTCAACAACTCGGGCTTTGCCGCCCCAATCAAGCCAAGTAGTCGCGACACGGTCAGTGCCAGTTCGCCACGGCGCACTCGCTGCCGGGGCTGGAACTCGTAGTTGGGCAAGGCGTCCATGATGCCGGCGCGGGCGACGGCATTGATCCACGGCTGCGCCCAGTGGCTGCGGACGTCGGTAATGATCAGTTGGCGAGGCAGCGCCCTGGCGACGAGGGCTTCGAGGCGAATGCCAATCAGCGCGGCGATCTCGCCACGAGTGACGCCCGGGTTGTCGGGAATGGCGCGATATTCGGCGGGCAGCTTCATCAGCGCCGCGCGGGCCCGGACCCGGGCGATCGCGCTGTCGGGCACTTCACCAAGGTCGATGGCGCGGGCGCGTTCGTAGGCCGCCAACGCTCCCACCATGTCGTCGTTGGTCTCGAGCAAGCCGCCGATCGCCGCCCACGAGCGCGAATCGTTGGTGCCAAGCGCGACCGCCTGGCGGAAGTGCTCGAGCGCCGCCACCAGGTCGCCGGCCTTCTGCTCCACGCCCGCTAGCTCGCGGTAGAGGAAAGCTGACTCCGGCGACGCGGCAATCGCCTGTTGATATGCCGCCTTCGCCTCGTCCCAACGCCGGCCGTCGGTCGCGGCCTGCGCGCGACCCAGCATGTCTTGCGTCACGCGGAAACGAAGGACATCAACGCGGCCCTTCAGGTCGACGAGTGTCGCGTCGGCGGCCAGCGCGGCCTCGAAGCTGCCCAGGGCATCGGCAACGCGCTGCATTTCAAGCAGCGCCTGTCCGCTACCAACCAGCGCGGGGACGTAGGCCGTATCGCCGGCCAGCGCGCGGTCGAACCGCGTCAGCGCATCGGCTTCGTTGCCGCGCGCCAACGCCACGAACCCTAGCGCCGCGTCAGCAGGGTGAAACGTCTCCTGTTGCTTGAGTGCCGACGCGAACTCGCGCTCGGCGCTTCGCAGGTCATCCAGTTGCAGGAACTGCCAGCCGCGGTCGAGTCTCGCGGCCTGTGCCGCGTCGGTTCCGGCGGGCGCGACGGGAAACATGAAATCGGGATGCTTGGGCGCACCGACCACCGCTGGCGGCGCTTTCGGCGCGCACGCAGCCACCACGGCCGAGAGCGCAACGACGCAGACGCCGGCCGCAACCCGCCAGCTACGCACGTCGCCCTCGCAACCTGGGAGCCGCCGGCGTCGCCATGCCGACCTTCGGCAGCAGCCGGCGCGGCAGGTCGACCTCGAGCGTGGCGTGGTCGCCCATGGTGGCATGACTGTGCACGGTGGCATGCCGGTATACCCAGGCCAGGCGTTCAGCTTGCGCCGGATCGGACAGATCGAGATCGAGCGTCACGCGCTGCTGATCAAGGGCGAGGCGCGAGGCCACGCTCTCGAGCAGTTCGTCGCAGCCCTGGCCGGTCACGGCCGAAATCAGCAGCGCAGACGGGTCCGCCTCCTGCACGCGGCGGCGTTCGTCTGACGACAACTGATCCACCTTGTTGTAGACCTCGATGCGGGGCACCAAGTGCGCGCCCACTTCCTCAAGCACGCGCGTGACGGCGGCCATGTGCCGTTCACGTTCGGGATTCGCAGCGTCAATCACGTGAAGGACCAGGTCCGCGTCGGCCGTCTCTTCGAGCGTCGCACGGAACGCCGCAACAAGGGTGTGTGGCAGGCGGTCGATGAAGCCGACGGTGTCGCTGACCAGCAACTCACGGCGGTCAGGCAGCGACACCCGGCGCACCAGCGGATCAAGCGTGACGAACAGCGCGTTCGAGGCCTCGGCGTCCGACTTGGTCAGCCGGTTGAACAGCGTGGTCTTGCCCGCGTTGGTGTAGCCGACCAGGGCTACCGTCGGGGCATCCATCTTGTGACGGCGCTCGCGAAGTTGCGTGCGCCGGCGACGGACCACGTCAATCTCGTCCGACAGTGTCTTCATGCGGACACGAATGCGGCGCCGATCGGCTTCGAGCTTGGTTTCACCAGGACCCCTGGTGCCAATGCCACCGCCCTGCTGCGACAGTCCGGAACTGGCGCCGACCAGGCGTGGCAACAGGTACTTCAGCTGGGCCAGCTCAACCTGCAACTTACCTTCGCGCGTTCGCGCGCGCCTGGCGAAGATGTCGAGAATCAGCTGGGTGCGATCCACCACCTTGCGATCGAGCCGCTTGCTCAGTTCGCGCAACTGCGCGGGAGACAGCTCGTTGTCGAAGATGATGACGTCGGCGTCGGCTTCGGCCGAGGCGGCCGCCAGCACTTCAACCTTGCCGCTGCCAAGGAAGGTGGCCGAGTCTGGTTTTGGCCGCTCCTGGAGCACGCGCAAGACCACGCGCGCACCGGCGGCCTCGGCCAGTCCGCCGAGTTCTTCAAGCGAGTGCTCGGCGTCGATTCGCCTCGCGCCGCCGGTGACCAGGCCAACAAGCGCTGCTCGTTCGACGAGCACGGGACGGCGAGTACTCATTGCTGAATCGATTTTACCCTACAACTTATAATCGGCACGCCGATGACCGATCCCGTTGCGGAGTTTCCTCGCGCGCTTGCCGCCTATCCAGAGGTCGCCGGCACTCTCTGGGACGTACTCGCCGCGCGCATCGCCGCCGAGCCCTTCAACGCGATTGCGACCGGCATCTTCCTGCTCGCGGTGGCGCACACATTGGCCGCGGCGCGCTTCACTACCGCCGCGCGCGCCGTCCAGCGGGCGAGTGACGCGCGGCTGGCCGCAACCGGCCAGCCGGCGAGGTCGAGTGTGCTCGCAGAGTTGTTGCACTTCTTCGGCGAGGTCGAAGTCGTGTTCGGCCTGTGGGGATTGCCGCTGGTCGCGGCGATCATGCTGTCGCGCGGCTGGGATACCGCCATTCACTACCTCAACGACACGGTCGTCTACACCGAGCCGCTGTTCGTCGTGGTGATCATGGCACTCGCGTCAACTCGACCGGTGGTCACGCTGGCCGAGAACTTGTTGCGGGTTGTGGCCCAGCTGGGGCGAGGGACGCCGGCC
>JANMUX010000430.1:0-4183 GCA_031392125.1 Acidobacteriota bacterium
TGGGCAGGTCGGCGATCAGGCGCGCCGTTCGCGCGACGTTGTCAAACTGGGTCCGGCGCTGCTCGTCGACGAGCGTGGCGGCTTCGGTGAGGTCGCGCTGCAATTCCGCTTCGGTCTCGCTCGTCATGCGCGCGCTGATCAAGTAGACCGCGGCTCCAATCGAAAGCATGGCGAGCAGGGCGCTCGCCAGGAAAATGCGATTGGTAATCGAACCGAGCACGCGCATCAGCCGAGCACCTCAACCCGCCAGCCCCCTAGCACCTCAGCACCCCGGCTCCCCAGCACCTAAGCACCCAAGCACCCGAGCACCCCCGAAAGTATAATGCCCGCGTGTGGTTGGCCCTGCTGATCCCCGCGGTGGTTATCACCCTTGCCGACACGACGGATCGGCAAACCCGTACGCTGCCGCTACCCGAGGGGCGCGCGCTCACCGTTGAGATCACCGTCGGCTCGGTCCGCATCGAAGGATGGGACAAGACCGAAGTCGAGATGGTGATTGAGCGTCGCGTGCCGGCACCGGCCGACCAGGCCCGTCTTCCCGTTGTGATCGACGACACGCCTTCGCGCATCGCCATTCGCGCGGTGCAGGCCAACGGCGGAACCGACCCCGCACTGCGGGTTGACCTGATCTTGCGTGTGCCACGTGCGGCACTGATCGAACGGGTGCAGGTAATCGAAGGACGGATCGACATCAACGGCTTTCGCGGCAGCATTACCGCCGACTTGCGGCGAGGACCGATTGAGGGAAGCGACGTCAGCGGCAGCCTGCGCCTCGAAACCGGGATCGGCTCAATCACCATCAGCACCGCCCGTTTGTCACCGGCAGGCCTGCTTCGGTTGCGCGCGTTCAACGGCGACCTCACGCTGCGCCTTGCAGAGCGGCCGCCGAACGCTCGCATCCTGGCGCTGGCGTTGAATGGAAGCATTACCTCCTCCATCCCGTTAACCATGAAAGATTCATGGGGGCCGCGATGGGGTGAGGCGACCATTGGCGCCGGTGAGCCGGTGATCTCGCTCGACGTGATCACCGGGACGATCGAGATTCGCAGTCCGTAAGGCGCGCGTCTACTTACGAGTCAGGCGGCGCTGCGCTTCGGGATACCGCGCCGAGCCTTGCGGCACTTTCGCATACGCCTCGTTCGCCTTCACCGGGTCGTTGAGCCGGCGCTCGTAGATTTCGCCCAGGCGGAACCACACGTCCATCGGGTTGCCGGGGAAGCGCGCGCCGAGCTCTTCGAGCACTTCCGCCGCCTCGGTGTTGCGGTCCATGCCGGCCAGCATGGTGGCCAGGCGGTTGCGCGCCGGCATTGACTGCGGCGCGTCGGGGAACTGCGCGATCAGCGTCCGCAATGTCACCATGGCGGCGGGCACCTCGATCTTCAGGACCGGGTCGATTTCCTTCAGGTCCTTCCGATCGTTCTCGATCTTGAGCTTGGTGTTGAGGGCGGCCGCGGCTTGTGGCGTGCCGGGAAACTCGCGCGCGACCTCTTGCAGCAACTCGCGCGATTGGACCTGCGCCCGTGGCTGCCGCATTCGGCCGAGCATCTGCGCCCGCCGCATCTTGCTGTCGGCCGCGCGGCGATCGCCGGCGAAGCGGCTTTCAAACTCCACTAGCGCCGCCATCGCATCGTCGATCCGGCCGACCTTCTCGTGCAGTTCCGCGGCGAGCAACGACGCTTCGGCGCCGGCGCGTGACCCCGGGTAGTCGACGATGATCTGCCGCAGGTCTGCTAACGCCTGATCGTTCAGGTTATTGGCCACCTTGGCGCGCGCTACTTCGAGCCGCTGGTTGGCTTCGGCATCACGCGAACCCACCGCCGGCGTCGCGGCTGGTGCCGGCAGCACCGGCAGCACCGGCTTGGTGGCCGGCTTTCCGGTGACCGTCGTGCCCGCGGGTTTCGCAGTCCCCGTGACGTTCCCGGAAGTACCGGGCGCAGCTGGAGCGACGGCTGCCGGCACCGGCGGTGCAGGGGGCGGAGCTGCCGCGCTACCACTGCCGCCCCCAGGTGTCTCGGACGAAGGGGACTGGGTTACGGCGGCCGTCTGCGCCTCATCGCTGGCTGGCGCGCCACCGCGGCTCGCGAAGAAGGCCCCAAGCCCGGCGGCGATCGCCGCGATCAGCACGATGCCCGCGCCGGCGCCGAACACCCAGGGCTTACTGACGCCGGACTGCATGACCCCGGACGGCATCCCGCCCGACACCGGCGTGCTCACGCCACTCTGGGGGAATGCCGGCGGCACGCCCGAACCCGACGGCATTTGAGTGGAGCCCGAGGAGAGTACGACGGTGGCGGCCCCTAACGGGACGGTGATCGCGGGCACCGAGATCTGCCGCGAGCTCGCATCGCGCCGCAGCCGCTTGAGATCGGCGCCGAGGTCGGCAGCGGTCTGGTAGCGTAGCGAACGGTCCTTTTCGAGGGCCTTCGAGACTATTCGATCGAGCTCGCCTGGCACCGACGCGTTCATCGAGCTTGGTGGCGCCGGCTCGCGGTTGAGAATGCCGTCGAAGACGACCGCAGTCGTGCCGCCCGGAAAGCTCTGCCTGCCGGTGGCCATCTCATACAACACGACACCAAACGAGAACAGGTCGGTGCGCGGATCCACCTCGTCGCCGCGAGCCTGCTCGGGCGACATGTAGGCGATGGTGCCGACCGTCGTGCCCGCCATGCTGGTGAAATGCTCAGCCACCCGCGTTTCGTTCCTGGCATCGAGGCGGCGTGCCGCGCGCCGGTACTCGGGCGCTAGCTTGGCAAGGCCGAAGTCGAGCACTTTCACCGGCCCACGGCGCGTGATGAAGATATTGGCCGGCTTCACGTCGCGGTGCAGAATGCCCTCGGTGTGGGCGGCATCCAGCGCATCGGCGACCTGCGTCGCGATGTCGAGCATCAGCGACATGTCGAGCGGTTTGCCTGACAGCTTGCGATCGAGCGGATCGCCGTCGAGCAACTCCATGGCGAGATAGAGCTGGCCGTCGTGTTCATCGAAGCCGTAAATCGTGCAGATGTTCGGGTGGTTCAGCGCCGACGCCGTGCGGGCTTCACGCTTGAATCGCTCGATCGCCTCGTCGTTCTCACTGCTGCCCGCGGGCAGGACCTTGAGCGCCACCTGCCGGCCAAGCTTGAGGTCTTGAGCGCGGTACACGACGCCCATGCCGCCAGCGCCAAGCTGGTCCACGATGCGGTAATGCCCGAGAGTCTGGCCAATCAATGAATTCGACACGCGCGGGACTTCATCGTATGCCTGTAACGCCTTGACAGGGAAGGGGGACAACGGTAGAGTCAAGAATCTGAAACGTCGTTCCGCATAGTGGAATCACCCCAGCACCAGCCAACACGCACAAATGGCGCGCTAACTTCCGTCGACAAGGCGCTCGAGGTGTGCGAAGTGCTGGGCGGCATGCCTCGCGGCATGACCCTGTCTGACCTGGCGCGGGCGTTACGACAACCGGCCTCCACGGTCCATCGCTTGCTGGGCGTGTTGAAGCGCCGCGGCTACGTTCGTCAGGATGACGAGACGCAGCGCTATGGACTCACCCTGAAGATGCTCGACCTCAGCTTCCGCTCGCTCGGACAGTCCGAGCTGCGGCTGCACGCTTATCCCATCATGCGGGAATACGTGCTGCGAACGCCGTTTCGCGGCTTCATTGCGATACCCGCGAGTGGAGAAGTGACCTACGTCTGGAGCACGGGCCCTGACGAGGTTGCCATGCGTACGGTGTACGGCAAAGAGATGCCTGGCCACTGCGCGATCTACTTCTCGCCGCGCCAGGCGACCCGCCGCCTGAGCTGCCTGCGGCTGGCGACGGCAAATGAGCTGGCCAAGCCCGAAGCCACCGTCGTCCGCATGGGTCCGCCGCCGATCGAGCCCGACGCGTTGCAGCGCTTGTTCTGTACTTGTGCGCCGGTGCGTGACTACACCGGACAGGAAGTAGCCCGGGTCGGTGTATTCGGGCACGGCACCGACGACCGGCCCATCCTGACGGAACACCATCGCGGCGCGTGGGACCTCGCGCGCCGCATCTCGATGCGGCTCGGCCATGTTCCGGCCAGCGCTCTCGAGAGCACCGCGTAGTTTCAATTTTCAATTGTTAATTCTCAATTCTCAATTACAAGGATCAGCTAATGGCTTACATCATCACGGAACCCTGCATCGGCACGAAGGACTCGGCCTGCGTCGACGTCTG
>JANMUX010000498.1:0-2050 GCA_031392125.1 Acidobacteriota bacterium
TCGCGGACGAACTGCAGGTTCTCGCGCGCCACTTGCTCCTGCTCGCGATAGAACTGCGCCTTGTCGAAGTCCTTCTGCGACACCGCGCTTTCCATCTGCTCCACGGCAACGCGAATGCTCTTGTTGATCTCGCCGAATTCCTCGCTGAAGCCCGCTTCGCGCAGCTTGGCGCGCGCGCCGGCCTCGTCGACCAGGTCAATGGCTTTGTCGGGCAGGAAGCGATCGGTAATGTAGCGGCTCGACTGGTAGACCGCGGCCTCGAGGGCCTCGCGTGTGTATTCGACGTGATGGAACTGCTCGTAACGTTCCTTGATCCCCAGCAGGATCGAGATGGTCTCCCCTTCCGAAGGCGGATCGACCTTAATCGCCTGGAAGCGCCGCTCGAGCGAGCGATCTTTCTCGATGTACTTGCGATACTCGGCCGGCGTCGTCGCACCAATGCAGCGAATCTCGCCACGGCTGAGCGCCGGCTTCAGGATGTTGGCCGCATCGAGCGACCCTTCGGCCGAGCCCGCCCCCACCAGCGTGTGTAGCTCGTCGATGAAGACGATGATGTGCGGGTTGTCGGTCAGTTCCTTCATGATCGCCTTCAGGCGCTCTTCGAACTGGCCGCGATACTTGGTGCCGGCGACGATCAGCGAGATGTCGAGCGCCAGCAGGCGCTTGTCGGCGAGGAAGTGCGGGACGTCGCCGTAGACAATCTTCTGGGCGAGGCCTTCGACGATGGCCGTTTTGCCGACGCCGGGCTCGCCAATCAGCACCGCGTTGTTCTTGGTGCGCCGGCACAGCACCTGCTGCACGCGCTCCAACTCGTAATCGCGGCCCACCAGTGGGTCCAACAGGTTCTTCATCGCGGCCTCGGTCAGGTCGCGGCTGAACTCCGCCAGCAGTGGTGTCTCCTTGACGCGCGTGAGCGAAGTCTTCTCGTTCAGCAACTGGACGATGTCCTCACGCACCTGGTGGAGGCGCATTCCCTTCTCCATGAGGATGGTCGCGGCAACCGATCGTTCCTCGCGGAGAATGCCGAGCAGCAGGTGCTCGGTGCCAATGTAGTTATGCAGCAGCCGGTCTGCCTCTTCGGCGGCGTACTGGAGCACGCGCTTGGTTTCGGCACTGAACGGGATTTCGACCGAGGTCGAAACTTTTTCGCGGAAGACCGTGCGGCCTTCAATGTCTTTGCGGATATTTTCGAGGGACAGGTGAGATCGGGCAAAGATCCGGCTCGTGAGGCCCTTGCCCTCACGGATCAACCCAAGAAGCAAATGTTCGGTTTCAATCGAAATGCTCCCGAGTTGACTTGCTTCGTAGCGGGCAAAAAATAATACCCGCCTGGCTCGTTCGGTATACCGCTCGAACATCCGATGCCGTAGCCCCCTTACCCAGCATTATACGGCAGGATGCCTCCGTCCCGCTTACAGAGCGCCCGTAAGTGGCAGAAATCGCGAGACTTCGGAGAATTGGATCGTTATCCTGTCGCCATGGCAAACACCATTGGCTTCATCGGACTCGGCCTCATGGGCAAGCCCATGGCCCTCAACCTCCTCCGGAAAGGCTTCTCCGTCGTCGTGCACAGCCGCAGCCGGGGGCCGGTTGACGAATTGGTCACGGCCGGCGCCACCGCAGCCAACTCTCCTGCCGACGTCGCGAAAGCGGCGACCACGATCGTCACCATGTTGCCCGACGGTCCGGATGTGTCGCTGGTGCTGGAAGGCGCGGACGGCATCTTCAGCGCCATGCAGCGCGGCACCGTCATCGTTGACTCATCGACAATCGCGCCGGCGACCGCCAAGCGCCTTGCCGCAGCCACGGCGGAGCGCGGGGGGCTGTTCCTCGACGCGCCGGTTAGCGGCGGCGAGATCGGCGCAGTGGCGGGCACCTTGGCATTCATGGTCGGCGGCGATGCCGCGGCGCTCGCTCAGGCGCGGCCGGCAATCGAAGCCATGGGCTCGCCCGAGAAACTGGTCCATGTTGGTGAGTCAGGCGCCGGGCAAATCTGCAAGGCGTGCAACCAGATCGTGCTCGGCGGCACCATGGCGGTCGTCGCCGAGGC
>JANMUX010000019.1:0-1505 GCA_031392125.1 Acidobacteriota bacterium
CGGAGGAACTACGGCGCGAGGGCCAGACCGTGATGTTTGTCGCGGTCGATGGCAGGACGGCGGGACTCGTCGGCGTGGCCGATCCCATCAAGCCCACCACGCACGAAGCCATCGAGGCCTTGCACCGGGAAGGCATCAAGGTGGTGATGCTCACCGGTGACAATCGCACGACCGCGGAGGCCGTGGCGAAGTCCGTCGGGATCGATCGCATCGAAGCCGACGTACTGCCAGATCAGAAGGCGGAGGTGATCAAGCGCCTGCAGGCGAGTGGTGAGCGTGTGGCGATGGCCGGAGACGGCATCAACGACGCGCCTGCGCTCGCGCAGGCGGACGTGGGCATCGCGATGGGCACCGGGACAGACGTGGCCATGGAGAGCGCCGGTGTCACCCTGGTCAAAGGAGACCTTCGCGGCATCGTGCGCGCCCGGCGGCTGAGCAGCGTTACCATGCGGAACATCAGGCAGAACCTGTTCTTTGCGTTCATCTACAACGTGGCAGGCGTTCCGATTGCGGCGGGGATCCTGTATCCCTGGTTTGGACTACTGCTCAGCCCGATGATTGCCAGCGCAGCGATGACGTTCAGCTCCGTCTCGGTCATCGGCAATGCACTTCGGTTGAGGCGGGTCTCGCTGTGAATGCCGTTCATTCTTGGGGGATCGGACCTGGTCGCCAGCCTCGCGGTATACTCGGAGCGTGGGCTTGAATCAGCGGACCATCAGCATCGTCGTGCTGGCCATCCTGACCGCGCTGCCGGTCTCGGGGACGCTTTGCGCGATGCTGTGCGATTCGTCGGCGAGTGCCACGGCCTCTGCCCATCACGGCTCCGGCACGGATTGCCAGGAGCCGCGTCCCTCTACGATAGGAGCACAGCTTCAAGGCGTGTCCGAGCACGACTGCAGCACGCACGATGCTGCGGTTCGTCAAGCCACCAGTACGGTGGCCCAACGTGCCGATGGCGTGGTTGGGTCGGTACTGCTGCCTATTCTGACTGCTCGTGCAATCACAACGGCCCCGATCCGAGTCGATTCATCCTCCGACTACGACGCGCCACCGGGGACGGCACCACCCACCACGACCCCGCTCGTCCTTCGCGTCTGATCCCCTCCAACTGAGCGCTCTTTAGCGCTGCCTCGTGGAGCGGGCAACGGTCGACGACCGTTGGCCACGGCCGTAGTCCACGCGCTGTGTTTTTGCAGGGATCACATGAAGGACCGCCAACGTCGTCCCGGTCGCGGGATGCCGTTCAGAAAATCGACCGGCCCCGGACAGAGCGGCGGCTGGAAAGCCACGCTCCGAGCGTTCGTGCTCCTGGTGGCCGTGGTGTCGGTCCTCGGGAGTGTGATCGCCTACTCGATCGTGAGCGGAGGTCTCAGCGCCCACGACGAGCCTGGTCGAGTGGAAGAAGCTCTGGCCCGTGCGATGCGGCGTTGGGCAACTCCCCAGGCGATGCGCGGCCGAACCAATCCCGTGCAGCCGACGCCGGAGGTCATCAATCAGGCGTTAGG
>JANMUX010000041.1:0-26846 GCA_031392125.1 Acidobacteriota bacterium
GGCGCCGCCCCCGCCCCCGCCCCCGCCTGCTCCACCGGCTGCGCCCGCAACGCCGCCGCCCCCGCCCCCGCCTCCACCGCCGCCTCCGGCCGCCCCGGCTCCGCGTCAGCTCACCGAAGACGAGCTGTTCGCGCAGAAGAGCCTGAGCCAGCTGAATTCAGAGAAGCCGTTGGGCGATGTCTACTTCGAGCTGGACTCATCGTCCGTGCGCGACGAGGCCAAGGCGTCACTGTCCACCAACGCGACGTGGCTGAAGCGCTGGGCCAACACGCGCATCACCGTGGAAGGCCACTGCGACGAGCGCGGCACCGCGGAATACAACCTCGGACTCGGTGAGCGCCGCGCGTCAGCTGTGAAGGCTTACCTGGTGGAGCTCGGTGTGCCGGCCGACCGGGTGGTGATTGTCAGCAAGGGCAAGGAAACACCCTTTTGCACCGAGGGCAATGAAGCGTGCTGGCAGCAGAACCGCCGCGGCCACTTCATCATCACGGCGAAGTAACTACAACGACGAGGCGATTGCCTCGGCTGCTTCACGAGGATTGGGCGCTCCAGTAATGGGGCGCCCAATTACCAGATAGGTGGCCCCCGCCTTCACCGCTTCCGCCGGCGTCAGCGTTCTTGCCTGGTCGTCCTTGCCCTGCTGATCCGCCGCCTGCCCTGAACCTTGTCGTCCCTCGACTGTGCTCGCGACGTTGAGGTCACCGAAAGCTCGCAGGGGCCTGATCCCCGGCGTCACAATCTGAAAATCCGGACCACAGGCCTCGCGGATTGCCGCGGTTTCCTGCGGCGAGGCGACCACGCCATCCAGTCCACTGTGCTGCGCAAGCCTGGCCAGGTGCACGACCTGCTCGATGACCGGGCGGGTGACGCCGATCTCCGCCAGCGTCGCCTCGGTCATGCTCGTCAGCACCGTGACGCCGATCACCAACGGCCGCGGCCTGCCCAGAGCGGCTGCCGCCTTTGTCGCGGCTTCGGCGGCCGCTTTCATCATGGCGCTGCCGCCCGAGGCGTGCACGTTCACCATCCATGCCCCGGTGGCGACGGCCGACTGCACCGCGCCAGCCACGGTGTTGGGAATGTCGTGGAACTTCAGGTCGAGGAAGACCCGATCGCCGCGGCCGGTGAGCTCATGCACCATGGCAGGTCCCGCCGCGGTGAATAACTGCTTGCCGATCTTGTAGCCGCCGACCGTTCCTCGCAAGGCATCGGCCAGCGCAATCGCCTTGGCGGCCGAGTCGACATCAAGAGCGACGAGAATCGGGGTTCATTGAAGGAATGTCCAGACACACTAAAGGTGTGTGCCCACAGAAGGGGGAGTCGGGTCGAAGGCGCCGATCAGATCGCTGAGGCGGGCGACCTTGTGACGGGTCAAATAGTCAGTGAGCCCGTCGAGCACCTTCGTCCACACGAACGGATCGACGAAGTTCTGTGTTCCGATCTGCACCGCAGTCGCGCCGGCCAGCATGAACTCCAGTGCATCGCGCGCATCGGTGATTCCGCCCATGCCGATCACCGGGATCTTCACCCGCTGATAGCATTCCCACACCATGCGGACGGCGATTGGCCGAATGGCCGGACCGCTCAAGCCACCGAGCACGTTGGAAATCTTCGGACGCCGCGTTTCCACGTCGATCGCCATTGCCAGAAACGTGTTGACCAGAGAGACGGCATCGGCGCCAGCGTCTTCGGCCGCCTTGGCGAACGACGCGACGTCGGTCACGTTCGGCGTGAGCTTCGGAATCACCGGCAGCGTCGTCGCCTTGCGCACGGCGCTGACGACGTCGAAGGTGCCGTGGAGGCTGCAGCCGAACTGGATGCCGCCTTCCTTGATGTTGGGGCACGAGATGTTCAGCTCGATGGCCGCGACGCCCTCGGCCTGTGACAGCACCTTGCAGACCTCGACGTACTCATCCAGCGTGGTCCCGCAGACATTTACGAATGTACGAGCACCGCGTTCACGCAGCAGCGGGAGCTTTTCCTTGACGAAGCGGTG
This sequence comes from Acidobacteriota bacterium, assembly GCA_031392125.1. Lineage (GTDB taxonomy): Bacteria > Acidobacteriota > Vicinamibacteria > Vicinamibacterales > UBA2999 > 12-FULL-67-14b. Next base: position 1,994 of record JANMUX010000041.1, read on the forward strand.
CACGCCAATGCCTTGGAGGCCGATTGCGTTGATCATCCCGGCGGGGGTCTCGACGATGCGCGGTGGCGGGTGGCCCTGGCGCTCCTTCATGAAGAGGCCCTTTGACACCACGCCGCCGAGCAGCGACAAGTCCACGACCTGGTCGTACTCCAGGCCGTAGCCGAAGCATCCGCTTGCCGCGATCAGCGGGTTGGGGAGCTTCAGCGCGCCGATTGAAACCGAGAGGTCGGCGCCCATCAATCCCACACCAATTCAGCCCCGTCGAACACGGGTCCGCTGATGCACGAGCGCACCAGGTTGGCATGCTCGTCGCCGTGCTTCACCGCGACGACGCAGCTGTAGCAGCCGCCGAGGCCGCATCCCATTACACGCTCCACTGAAACCTGCGACGGCTGGTGATAACGGGCCGCCAGCTTGGCGACGGCCTCGAGCATTGGCTCTGGGCCGCACGCATAAATCATGGCGGTCTCGCCAGTGGTGAGCGACTTGAGCGCGCCTTCCAAGGGCAAGGTGACCCGGCCCTTGGTGCCGCGTCCGCCGTTCTCGGTGGAGAGCACCAACGTGACGCCCAGCCGTTCGAAGAATTCCAGGTAAAACAGCTCTTCGCCCGTTCGTGCCCCGTAGAACAGGGTAGTGTCGGTCTTGTTCTGGGCCAGCGTTTCGGCCAGCGTGGCGAACGGCGCCAAGCCGACGCCGCCGGCCACCATCCATGCCCTGGCGGGTGAAGCGACCGGCTTGAACGGTTGCCCGAGCGGGCCGAGGCAGGACACCACGTCGCCGACCTCGAGGTCGTAGAGCCGTCGCGTGCTGCGGCCGGCTCGCTTGTTCAGAATGCTGACGCCGCTGATCGCGCCGTGACTGTCGCGCAGCACTTCGAATACCGAGAACGGCCGGCGCAGCAGCGGGTCGGTCACACCGGCGGGTTTGACCATGACAAACTGGCCAGGCAGGGTGCGGGCGCCCACTTCCGGCGCGGCCAGGCTGAGAACTGAGTACTCGCTCGACAATCGCGCGTTGGCGATCACTCGCGCGTCGACGTCGATCGGCGGCATCGATCGAGTATAGCAAGCCGGGTACAATGTCGGCGACCCGGCCGGAACACGATCCCAGATGCGTTACTTGCGGATGCTTTCCAACTCGGTGATCGCCGGTGGGGTTGCCTCCGGGTACCTCACTGCGCTCGTTCTGCAGCTCAATCCCGCGGTTCCGCTCGACCCTGGCACGTTGCTGCCATTGGCACTGGTCATGGCCGTCGCCTATGGCGCGAACCTGACGGTCCTGTTCTACGCCCTCATCGTGATGCGTCAGATTCTCGCGGTCGAAGTGCTGTCACCAGGCTGGCTCAGCGTCCGGCTGCTGTCGTGGCTGTGCACGATCGCCGCTGGCACAGGCGCCGCGCTGATGTGGCTGAACCTGCGCAGCTTCGGAGCCGTCCTCGATCCCCTCACCCGTAGCCGCATGGGGCTCGGCGCCGGCATCGTCTCGGCTGCCGGCGTGCTGTTCCTGGGCATTGCCCTCGCGCACCTCGGACGCCGTGGCGGGCGCCTGAGCGCCAGCCTGCTGTCGGCGACGATGGTGCTGTCGGTGGGGCTGCCGGTGTTTGTCCGCGGGCCGGCCCGGCAGACGCCGTTACCGGCGCGGCCCACCACCGCGGTCGCGCAGCCCGAGGCATCTCGAGCACAGGCCCGTGTGACCATGCTGATGTTCGATGGCGCGACGCTCGACATGATCTCGCCGGCAGTGGCCGCCGGCCGGCTGCCGAACATTGGGCGCATTTTCGATCAAGGCGCCGTGCTGCACCTGGCGACGCTGAGGCCGACGCAAGCCGAGCCTGTGTGGAGTGCCATCGCGACCGGCCGCTACCCGATGTACAACGGCGTGCGATCAGCCGAGGTTTACCGGGCATTCGGTGGGCCGCTGCTGCAACTGCTGCCGGATTACTGCTTTGCCCAGGCGCTCGTCACTTTCGGCTTCCTCACCGCCACGCCACAAAGCGCGAGTGATCTGACGGCCCGGCCAATCTGGAACATCCTGAGCGACCACTCGGTCCCCGTCGGTGTGATTGGCTGGCCGCTGACGCAGCCGGCGCCGCGCGTGAACGGCTTCGTGGTGAGCGAAGCGTTTCACCGGCTGTCGGAAACCGAGATGGCGTTCGAAGGAGCATCGGCGGTGTCGCCCCCGGAACTGCTGGCCGACGTGCGAGCCGCCATCCAGACCCCTGCTGATCCCGATCCGGTGGCGCTCGTGTCGAACATGGGTGCACCGCAGCCGGTGAACGACTACGATGCGCGCCGGGACCCGACGCCGGTGGTTGGCGACCGCGTCCACCTGCAACTGCTAACCGCACTCGAAGCCAAGGCACCGCGGTTTCTCGCAGCCCGGTTTCCTGGCATCGATGCCGTCGGGCACTTGTTTCTGCGCTACGCCAACCCGTCGGCATTCGGCGACGTCTCCGAGGATGAACGGCAGCGATTCGGACGCGTGCTGGACCAGTACTACGGCTTCATGGATACGCTGGTCGGGCGCGAAATGGAGCGTGTCGGGTCCGATGGTTTGCTGCTGGTCGTCTCGGCCTTCGGCATGGAACCGCTAACTCCCGGGAAGCGCGTTCTCGAGTTGATTGCCGGCAACCCGCAGATTAGCGGCACCCACGAGCGGGCGCCCGATGGTTTTGTGCTGGCCTTTGGTCCGCCGGTCGCTGCCGGCCGCCCACCTCGCGCGTCGGTGGTCGATCTTGCACCGACGCTCTTGTATTTCCTGGGCCTGCCGGTTGGTCGCGACATGGACGGCTTTGCCCGCATCGACCTGTTCAGGCCTGCCTTCACCAGCGATAAACCGGTGACCTACATTCCGACCTACGGACGCTGACAGCAGTTCCCGAATCTCGATTGCACCCGGCTGCGCATTCAGGCGATCATGCGGCGGCCCTCGGCCTCATCGCACACCATGCTCGTCAACTGCGTCGCTTACCACCGCGGACAAAAGCTTTCCGACATCCCGCTCGGCGAGGTCCGCTCGCACCTCGAGCGTCCCGACTGCTTTGTCTGGGTCGCCCTCAAGGATCCACAGCCCGAGGAGTTGGCGTCCCTGCAGGAACAGTTCGGCCTTCACGAACTCGCCGTTGAAGATGCGCAGAAGGGCCATCAGCGGCCGAAGATCGACGAGTACGGCTCATCTCTCTTCGTCGTCTTGCACCTGATCGAACCTGCAGGCGGGGACTTGCAGACTGGTGAGGTCGCGATTTTCGTTGGCCCCCAATACATCATTTCTGTCCGCCGCAGCGCGCAGCTGGGGTTCACCGAAGTGCGACGCCGCTGCGAGCAGGAGCCCGAACTGCTGCAGCACGGACCGGCGTACGTGCTCTACGCCCTGATGGATACCATCGTCGATCGATACTTTCCGGTTCTTGATGCCCTGACCGAGGAGATCGAGGGAATCGAGGAGCGCATTTTCGCCGGCCAAACGACGCGAGCGCAGATCGAAGAACTCTATTCGCTCAAGCGCAAGCTGATGACACTCGATCATGCGACGGTGCCGCTGCTCGAGGTGGCAGGTAAGCTCCACGGTGGCCGCGTGCCCCCTATCTGCAGTGGCCTTCACGAGTATTTCCGCGACGTCTACGACCACTTGCTGCGGCTCAAGCAGTCGATCGACAGCTTGCGCGACATGGTGGCCACTGCGATTTCGGTGAATCTCTCGCTGATCACCCTCCAGGAAAATGAGGTCACCAAGCGGCTGGCTGCTTACGCCGCGTTGGTGGCGGTGCCAACCATGGTGGCGGGGGTCTACGGGATGAATTTTGCGCACATGCCGGAACTGCAATGGGCCTACGGATACCCGGCGGCCGTGGCGTCGATGGTGCTCATAGACATTTACTTGATCTACCGATTCAAGAAAGCCAAATGGATGTGATGGCCGACGCGCTCTGTTTCATGAGTGCGCGCGAGCTCGCCGAGTCGATTCGCACCCGCAAGGTATCGGCGCGCGAGGTGATGACGGCGTTTCTTAGCCAGATCGAGCGTTTGAACCCGTCCCTCACTGCAATTGTCGCCAAGCTCGACAATCACGTCTGCCTGGACCTGGCGGACGCCGCCGATCGCGAATTGGCCAGCGGCCGTCCTGTTGGTCCTCTGCACGGACTGCCCGCCGCCTTCAAGGATCTCGAGTCGGCCGTTGGCTTTCCGTTTACGAAGGGCTCGCCGATTTTCAGGGACGTGATGCCGGCGGAGGACACCGTCTTGGTCGAGCGGTTGCGCCGCGCGGGCGTCATCCCCATTGGCAAGACCAACGTGCCGGAGTTCGGCATGGGGTCGCACACCTACAACAAGGTGTACGGCACCACCCTGAACCCATACGACCGGACTAAGAGCGCCGGCGGGTCGAGTGGCGGCGCCGGGGCCGCCTTGGCGACCGGCATGCTGCCGCTCGCTGACGGCGGCGATCTCGGCGGCTCGCTCCGCAATCCCGCCAACTTCAACAACATCGTCGCTCTTCGGCCGACCGTGGGGTTGGTGCCAATCGCGCCTACGCAACTGCCGATGATCGGCGTGTCCGTGAAGGGACCGATGGCCCGGTCGGTGTCGGACGCAGCGTTCATGCTGAGTGTGCTGGCCGGCGCCGATGGCCGCGATCCGCAGACCTATCCATCGACGCCAGCCGCGTTCCTCGCTCCGCTCGAGCGCGACTGGCGAGGCGTGCGGGTTGCCTGGTCGCCCGACCTGGGGGGATTGCCGCTCGATCCCCGAGTGCGTGCTGTGCTCGACCAGCAGCGGCAGGTCTTCATCGATCTCGGCTGCATTGTCGAGGATGCGACGCCAGACTTCAGCGACGTCGACGACATCTTCCTGACGCTGCGATCGTGGGCAAACTGGAACACCCACGGCGCCCTGCTGGCGGAACATCGATCAGCGATCAAACCTGAAGCCATCTGGGATATCGAATCAGGCGCGAGGCTGACCGGCACCGACGTGGCGCGCGCCATCATGCGGCACGGCGCACTGCTCGAGCGAGTGCGGGTTTTCCAGGAGAACTACGAGTTCCTGGTCTGTGCGGTGAACCAGGTGCCGCCTTTTGACGCGCACCTCGCCTGGCCAACGTCGATCGACGGCGTGGCGATGGAGAACTACGTGTCCTGGATGAAGTCCGCGTACTGGATTTCCACCACGTGCCGGCCGGCCATCTCGGTGCCCGCCGGCTTCACTCCAGAGGGACTCCCAGTCGGCATCCAGATTGTCGGACGGCATCGCGACGACCTTGGCGTGCTGAGCATAGGCCACGCCTTCGAGCAGGCCACAGGCGCCGGTCTTCGAAGGCCGCCTGGGGCGTAGCATCCAAGAGAAGGCGGTCAACCGGAGGTGATATAGTTCTCGTCAATCCGCGGAGGCGACTCCGCACTCTTTAAACGCGGACCTGCGAGTTCGCAAAGAGGTGAATATGCCAGTTGTCATGGATGCCGAGCGCATCTCGCGCGCGCTCACCCGCATCGCCCACGAAATTCTCGAACACAATCGCGGCCTTGCCAATCTCGCCTTGGTTGGCGTCCGCAGCCGCGGCGTGCCCATCGCCCATCGCATCGCCGACGACATTCTCAAGATCACCAAGGAAGAAGTGGCCGTTGGTGCCCTCGACATTACGCTTTATCGCGACGACCTGATGGGGGCCTCGGTGGGCCTCGCGCCGTTGGTGCGCAAGACCGAGATTCCGTTTTCAATCGACGGCCGCACCATCGTGCTCGTCGACGATGTGCTGTACACGGGCCGGACGACGCGCGCGGCGCTTGACGCACTGACCGATTTCGGCCGCCCCAGGTCGATTCAACTCGTGGTGCTGGTTGACCGCGGTCACCGCGAACTGCCGATCAAGGCCGACTACGTCGGCAAGAACGTGCCGACCTCGCGCCAGGAAAGCGTGCAGGTTCACCTCCGCGAACTGGACGGCGTAGATGAAGTGCTGCTGCAGGGGAAGGAGTAGGCGATGGAAGCTGCACAGGCCCCGCCACTTACCGCCCTCAAGCACAAGCACCTGCTCGGTATCGCCGACCTGAGTCCGGAAGAGATTGTGCTGGTGCTCGACACCGCCGAAGCGATGAAGGAAGTCGGCCAGCGCACCATCAAGAAAGTGCCGACGCTGCGCGGCCGCACGGTCATTAACCTGTTTTTCGAGCCCAGCACGCGTACCCGCACCTCGTTCGAGATTGCGGAGAAGCGCCTCAGCGCCGACACCCTGAACGTGGCGATTGCTTCGTCGAGCGTGGTGAAGGGCGAAACCCTGGTCGACACCGCGATGAACCTCGAGGCCATGGCGCCGAGCATGATCGTGCTACGTCACGCCTCGTCTGGTGCATGCCACCTGCTGTCGCGCATCTGCAAGGCCGCGATCGTCAATGCCGGCGACGGCATGCACGTGCATCCGACGCAGGCCTTGCTCGACGCGTTCACTATCCGCGAGCGCAAGAAACGGCTCGCCGGGTTGAAGGTCGCCATCGTCGGCGACCTGCTGCATAGCCGCGTGCTGCGTTCGAACGTGCTGCTGCTCACCAAGCTCGGCGCGGATGTCTGGGTCTGCGCGCCGGCCACGCTGATTCCGCCCGGCTTGAAGCAGATGGGCGTCACCGTGACGACCCGCGTTGACGAAGCCGTGGAGGGCGCCGACGTGATCATGATGCTGCGCATTCAACTCGAGCGCATGCAGGGCGCCTACTTCCCTTCGCAGCGCGAGTACTTCAGGACGTTCGGCATGACCGAAGAACGAGTCGCTCGCGCCAAGCCCGACGTCATCATCATGCACCCCGGGCCAATCAACCGCGGAGTGGAGATTGCCTCAGAAGTGGCAGACGGAACGCAGTCCGTAATCCTCGACCAGGTGGCCAACGGCGTGGCCGTGAGAATGGCCGTCTTGTATTTGTTAGCCGGCGGAGCAGAACATGAAGCGTCTTCTTAAGGGGGGCCGGGTAGTGGACCCGGTCAATGGCCGCGACGGGATTTTTGATGTGCTGATCGACGGCGATCGCATCGCCGAAGTCGGCACCGACCTCGAGGCCGATGCCGCCGAGGTGGTCAACATCCCTGCCGGGTTCGTCGTCTGTCCCGGGTTGATCGACATGCACGTGCACCTGCGCGAACCAGGCCAGGAGCACAAGGAAACGGTGGCGACCGGAGTGGCATCGGCGGTGGCTGGCGGCTTCACGGCCGTGGCGTGCATGCCAAACACCAAGCCGGTGAACGACAACGCCGGTGTCACCAAGCTGATCTTGCAGAAGGCGGCCGAGGCTAACCTGGCGCGCGTCTATCCGATTGGCGCCGTGTCGCGCGGGCAGCGGGGCGAAGAGCTCGCGGACATCGCCGAGCTGAAAGAGGCCGGCTGCGTGGCGGTTACCGACGATGGCCTGCCGATCGCGACGGCGCTGCTGGCGCGCCGCGCGCTCGAGTACACCAGCATGTTCAACATGCCGGTGATCGAGCACTGCGAAGACCAGACGTTGAAAGGCGACGGCGTCGCGCACGAAGGACCGGTGGCGGCCTCGCTCGGCCTTCGGGGCATTCCGGGCGTCGCCGAAGCCATTACCGCGGGCCGGGACATCTTGCTGGCCGAGATGACCGGCGGCCACATTCATATTGCGCACATGAGCGCGTGGACCACCATGGAAGCCGTCCGGCAAGGCAAGAGTCGCGGGGTGAAGGTGACCTGCGAAGTGTGCCCGCATCACTTCACGCTCACCGACGACATGCTGGCCTCGCCGGTGGCGTACGACACCAATACCAAGATGAACCCGCCCTTGCGAGAGGCCAAGGATCGCGATGCCATGATTGCCGGCATCGTCGATGGCACGGTGGACGTGATCTCGACCGACCACGCGCCCCACCACTACGACGAGAAGAACGTCGAGTTCGATCGGGCGCCCTTCGGGATTGTCGGCCTCGAAACCGCAGTACCGATTACGCTCGATAGGCTGGTGCACACCGGCTTGATCACGCTGTCGCGCATGGTGGAGCTGATGTCGGTGAACCCGGCAAAGATTCTCAATGTGCCCGGTGGCTCGCTCGCGCCTGGCGCACCGGCAGACATCACCATCCTCGCGCTCGAACTGCCGGTGACGGTAGACAAGAGCAGGCTGGTCAGCAAGTCGAAAAACACGCCGTATCACGGCTGGTCCTTCAAGGGCGGCGTCGCTGCCACCATTGTCGGCGGCCGGACCGTTTACTCCAATCCCGCAGCAGGAATGAAATGACCACATCTGGCAACGCCCGTCACGACGATGTTCGCGCGCGGGCGCTCGAAGACATGCGCCGCTTCGAGGTGGTGATGGAGGGTCATTTTGATTACGGCAACGGCTTCCACGGCAAGCTGTACCTCAACCCGCACCGGTTGCTGCAGTGGCCATCGACGATCTGGCGCTTCGCCCAGGATTTGATTGATGTCATGCCGGCCGAGCTCATCGAACAGGCGGAAGTGATTGCCGGTCCGGCGACGGGCGGTGCGATCGTCGCGCACACGGTGGCCGGCCTGCTCGACGGCCGCCGGCCGATGACACGCCCCGCGTACTCGTTTGCGCCGTTCGGTGATCAGGAGGGCGAGCCGACACTGAGCCCCTTTTACGCTGCGAGCATCCGCGGCCGGCGCGCGCTGATCGTAGACGACGTGCGCAACACTGGGACGACGTTCAAACGGTGTGCGGACCGGGTGATTGAGGCGGGCGGCACGGTGATCGGCACAGTGCAGATCGTCGACCGCTGTGAAGCCTGCGTGAGCCTGGATGTGCCCAACGTGGCGCTGGTCGAATACAAGGCGCCGCCGAACTACCCGGCCGCGTCCTGCCCGATGTGCGCGGCGAACGTTCCGATTACGAGTTTCTGAGCCAGTGAGCGACCTTCGCGCGGCGCTGGATTCGCTCTACTCCAGCTACAACGCCGCTCGCGTGGTCACCGATCCGGTCTGGATTGTGCACCGCTACGAACGTCCCGACGACCGCGAGGTGGCTGCCTTTATCGCGGCGGCGCTCGCGTTCGGTCGTGTGCAAAGCGTTTTGAATTCGATCGACGGCATGTTGCAGGTGATGGGGCCGTCGCCTGCGGCATTCGTGCGCGCGTTCGAACCGGCCCGAGATCGGCGCCAGTTCAATCATCTCGTGCACCGCTGGATCAAGGGCGCCGATATGGCGGCCCTGGTCTGGGTGATGCACCAGATGATTCGGGAGAGTGGCTCACTGGAGGCTTTCTTCGCTGACGGCCTGCCGCCGGATGCGGAGGACGTCTCGCAGGGCCTGCAGTCTTTTTCCACCCGTGCGCTGGCGCTCAATCAGAAGGCCGTCTACGGCCGGTCGAAGCCGAAGCCTGGCGTCGCCTACTTCTTCTCACGGCCGTCATCTGGTGGTGCATGCAAGCGGCTGAACCTGTTCCTGCGATGGATGGTGCGGCACGACCAGGTTGACCTGGGGGTCTGGACACGCGTGCGCCCTGGACAGCTGATCGTGCCGCTCGACACCCACGTGATTCGAGTTGGCCAATGCCTCCGCTTGACCCGGCTCAAGAGCCCGGGCTGGCGCATGGCCGCCGACATCACGAAGTCGCTGCGCGCACTCGACCCACTGGATCCGGTGAAGTTCGATTTTTCCATTTGCCACCTGGGCATGATGAACGCATGCGGGTTCGGCAAGGACCAGCGTGACAGCCAGTGCCCATTGAAAGGATGCTGCAAACCGTAGCCACCTGGCCTGAAGACACGATTTCGGGTCGGGCCTTACTCGACTTAGCAAATCAGGATGCGCGCCTCTACCTGCCGTGTTGTCTACGAGATGCCGGTGGTGACGAGAAACGTGGAGCATTTCCGTCGGGTGCCAGGACTCGAGGTGGAGAGCTACTGACCGAGACCGGAGCGCCGTGGAATAATCCGGCATTCTGCATCCACCTGACGTCATCGTGCTCGGCGGTGGACCGGCGGGATCGGGCGCCGCGAAGCTGCTGTCGTCCTGGGGCCATTCGGTCCGCCTGATCACGCGTCCGGCGACCGATTCACGCCTCGCGGTCTCGATTCCTCCCAGTTGTCACAAGCTCTTCGACGCGCTTGGGGTTGGCGATGCCGTCGATCGTGCCGGATTCATTCGCACGACCGGCAACACCGTCTGGTGGGGTAGCCCGGCGCCGCGTGTGGAGAGTTTTGCCGACGGCGCCCGGGGCTGGCAGGTGGCCTCGGTCGTGCTCGAAGAGGCAATGTTGGCCGACGCCGCCTCGGCTGGCGTATCGATCGAACGGCGCGTGATCGCAGAGGCAGACCTGCAGCCGCGTGAAGAGTCTTTCCTGATCGATGCTACGGGCCGCTCAGGCCTGTTCGCGCGCGCAAACGGCTTGCGGATCTTCGACGAAGGGCCCAGGACTGTCGCACTCGGCGCGTCGTGGTCGCGCCCCGATCGGTGGCCCGTGCCGGATGCCTCGCACACCCTGATCGAATCCTACGAGTCGGGATGGGCGTGGTCGGTGCCGACGTCGCTGCACGCGCGACACATTGCGGTGATGGTGGATCCCCAGCGGTCGGGCCTCGTTCGCGGTGCGCCTGCTCGCCAGGTATACCTGGCCGAGATCGCGAAGACGACCGCGTTCAGGGCACTGGTCGAGCAAGCGACCTGCGCCGAGGGGCCCTGGGGCTGGGATGCTTCCAGCTATCGCGCCGATCGCTACGCCGGCGAAGGCTGGCTGCTCGCCGGCGATGCCGGTTCGTTCATTGACCCGTTATCGTCCGCGGGGGTGAAGAAGGCGCTCGCGTCGGGATGGCTTGCCGCAGTGTGCGTTCATACCAGCCTGGTTCGTCCGCCGATGCGCCCTCATGCCCTGGCATTCTTCTCGCAACGCGAGCAGGAGATCGAACGCCATCATTCCAGGATGAGCCGGTTGTTTCTCGCTGAAGCCGCACCCACCCATCCACATGCGTTCTGGCGCGATCGCGCCGACTGGCCTGAGGTCGAAGCCGGCGGCGACCCGGACGCCGTCCGCGCCGCTTTCGAGCGGCTGCGGGCCGCCACGCGCGTCGAGTTCAGTCCAGGCGAAGCGCGGATCGAGCCTCGTCCCGGTGTTCGCGGTCACGAGATAGTGCTCGAACCGGCGATCATCACCGAAGGCGAATCGCTTCGATTCGTCGCCGGCGTCGACGTGGTCGCGTTGACCCGCCTGGCACCCGGCTACGCCCAGGTGCCCGATCTCTTCGAGGCGTATTGCCGCGCCAACCGCGCGGTGACGCTGCACGACTTTCTTTTTGCCCTTGCCACCGCCGTTGCCCGGCGCTGGCTTGTGGCACAATGACGCGAAATTCTCGGAGGTCTGAAGTGACGAGAGCGACACGTGCCATCGCGGTTGTCGGAGTTTTGCTGGTAACGCTGCTGGCCGGCGTGGCGGCAACGCAGCAACCGCCCGCCGCAGCGCCCACGGCCAAGCCAGAAGAGGGCATTCCGATCGCCGACGCCACCGTCCAGAAGGCTTGCGGCACCTGCCACCGGCCCGACGACAAGGGCCAGATGTCGCGCATTTCGTTCCAGCGCAACACGCCCGAGGGCTGGCAATCCACCATTCAGCGCATGGCCGCGCTCAACGGGCTGACGATCGATCCGCCGACCGCCCGCCAGGTCGTGAAGTACCTCTCCAACAATCTGGGCCTGGCTCCGGACGAAGCGAAGCCGGCCGCGTGGGAAGTCGAACGCCGGTTGATCGACTACAAGTACACCGCCAACGCCGATGCCGAAGCCACCTGCATCCGCTGCCACTCGATGGGCCGCGTGATCTCCCAGCGCCGCACGCGCGGCGAGTGGGATCTGGTCATCGCCATGCATCGCGGCTGGTATCCGCTTGTCGACAACCAGGCGTTTCGCCGCAATGGCCCGCCACCACGCGACACCGCGACCGATGGCCGGCCGCCCGACCTGCGCCATCCCGTAGAGAAGGCGATCGACCATCTCGCGCGCACGTTCCCGTTGAAGACCCCGGAGTGGACCGCGTGGTCGGCGACCATGCGTCCGGCCAGAATCGAAGGCACCTGGGCGTTGAGCGGATGGGACCCGGGCAAGGGCGCGATCTATGGCCGCGTGACCATCACCGCCGATCCCGCTGCCGCCGACGAGTTCACAACGGCCATCACCTACCGCGTTGCACGAACCGGCGAAACCGTCACGCGCACGGGGCGCGCCCTCATCTACACCGGCTTCCAGTGGCGCGGCCGTTCGACCACCGCGGCCGGCGCCGACTCGGCGTTGCGCGAGGTGATGTTCGTCGATCGCGACTGGCGCCAGATCGAGGGTCGCTGGTTTACCGGCGGGTATGACGAAGTCGGCCTGGACGTCCGCCTCGAGCGGGTTAGTGCCGAAACCCGCGTGCTCGGCACCGATCGCACCGCGCTCAAGCAGGGTGGGAGCGGCCAGGAGCTGAAGATCTACGGCGCGAATCTTCCCGCCGCCCTCCGGCCGGCCGACATCGATCTCGGTCCCGGCCTCACCGTCAGTCGCATCGTCAGTGTCACCCCCGACGTGGCCATAGCCGCTGTCGATGTCGCCGCCACCGCCGCCATCGGCGCCCGCGACCTGTTCGTGGCTGGTGCGTCGAAGGCGCGCGCGCTGGCGGTGTTCGATCGCGTGGATGCGATCAAGGTGAAGCCCGATTGGGCAATGGCTCGCGTCGGCGGCACGATGTTCCCGAAGATGCTCGCGCAATTCGAGGCGTGGGCGTTTCACAACGGCGCCGACGGCCGGCCCGACACTCCGGACGATCTCAGTCTCGGCCTGGTGGACGCCGCCTGGAGCCTGGAAGAGTACGCCGCCACCTACGACGATGACGATATCAAGTACGTGGGAACGCTCGACGCGTCGAGCGGCAAGTTCACGCCGAATATCGATGGCCCTAATCCCGTCCGCAAGGGGAGTCGCAACAACATCGGCGATGTCTGGATTGTGGCCAAGTATGCTGCCGACTCCAGCGGCGGCAAGCCGGCGACGACGGTCCGGGCTCGCGCGCACTTGCTTGTGACCGTGCCGCTTTACATGCGCTTCGACCCCACTGTAGGTGCCCAGTGATGCTTGGCCTGCGCGAGTTCCACTCATTCGAGGCGGCCGGCATCCGCTATCTCTATCTCGTCCCGAGCGCTGCCGTGTTCGCGCTGGACGACTGTTCCGAGGCCGTGCTGCAGGAGTTGCGCGGTGGACCGCAGCCGATGGCCGACGTCGCCAGCACGCTGTCGTCACGATTCGATGCCGCCGAGGTGAGTGACACTATCGCCGAGCTCCAGCGTGTCCGCGCGCTTGGCGAGATGGCCACCAGGCCTGAGGGTTTGTCGCCACCCGCTCCCGCACCCAAGATCGTGCCGCTTCGTCCAGTGCCGCTGCAGACACTGGTGATCAACGTGACGAACCAGTGCAACCTGGCCTGCACCTATTGCTACGAGTACGGTGAAGACAAGATTGTCGACACCACCAACGGCCAGCAGCCCAAGTTCATGAGCGAAGCCACCGCCCGCGAGAGCGTGGAGTTTGCGCTGCGAGAGTCGCGGGAGAACAAGCACGCGCACATCACCTTTTTCGGCGGCGAAACGCTGATGAACTTCCCGGTGCTGAAGTCGACTATCGCCTACGCACGCCGGCGCGCCGCCGAGGTCGGTAAGGAAATCGACTTCAGCCTCACCACGAACGCCACGCTGCTGCAGCCCGACGTGATCGAGTTCCTGACCAACGAGCGTGTCGGCGTCACGATTTCGATCGACGGTCCCGAGGAAATGCAGGACAAGTTCCGCGTCTTCAATAATGGGCAGGGCAGCTATGCCATGGCGGCGCCCAAGATCAAGGCGCTGCTGCAGCGTCATCGCACGCGCCCGGTTGGAGCGCGCGTGACGCTCACGCGGCAAACGCTTGATGTGCGCCGCATCTATCAACATCTCACCGAGGAACTGGGCTTCTGGGAGGTCGGCTTCGCGCCGGTCACCACGGCGCCGGGCCGCGACTACGCGATCTCCGATGGTGGCTTCGACCACTTGCTCGAGCAGTTCCGCGCGCTCGCTGCCGATTATCTAGCGGCCTCGCTGCAAAATCGCCATCACGGCTTCTCGAATGTCCGTGAGACGCTGCAGGAAATCCATCACGGCCACGCCAAGGCGTACCCGTGCGGCGCGGGCATCGGCCTGATGGGGGTCTCGACCGACGGTCGGGTTGCGCTCTGCCACCGTTTTGCCGGTTCCGACGAACACGGCCTGGGCACCGTGACAGACGGCGTTTCGTGGGAGCGGCAGCAGGCATTCCTCGATACCCACCACGTATCGAACAAGACCGATTGCCAGACCTGCTGGGCTCGTCCGATCTGCGCCGGTGGCTGCTACCACGAAGCCAACACCCGCTACGGCTCGACCCAGGCCCCGAACCTGCACTACTGCGAGTGGATTCGCGGCTGGACCCACACCTGCCTCGAGATCTACGGCGAGCTGGCCGCGCGCAATCCCGGATTTCTCGCGCAGTTCGACGACGAACCCACGGAGAAGGCGTCATGAAGCACCTGAAAGCGATCAACCGCAAAGCGACGCGCATGGAAGAAGTCACCAAGGACGTCGTGGCGCTGCAAGGTCCGCCGCAGCAGCCTGAGCCGCCGCACATTCCCAATGGCTGCTCGCTGGTGTTCGCGCCCGGTTGGGAAGCCGATCGCAACGGCGGCACCGCCGGGTTGTGCCAGCCGGTCGAGCGCGACCTGTTCGACTGCCACATGGGATGCTTCTGGCCGGCGCAGGTGCCCGATCAGCTGAACCACGCACCCGACTGGACCGCGAAGTGTGCAGCCGCGCAGAAAGACTGGCGCAAGATTGACCTGATCTTCCCGGACGAGAAAAAGTGATGTTGCGACGACGCTGGCTTCCATCGTTGGTAATCGCCCTGGCACTGATGTTCGGCGCCGCGACCACCCATGCGCAACGGCCCGCTCGCTTTGGCTCGCCGCCGGCGCGCTTTGGCGCGCCGATTGCCGCCGGGGGTGACCAGTTGCTTTACATCGGCACCTACGACGGCTCCATCCACATCATCGACGAAGCGACCGAGCAGAAGGTCGGCGGCATCAAGCTGCAGACCGGCATTCCGCGATCGCTCACGTTGTCGCAGTCGCGCTCGAAGTTTTACGTGCTCGATTCGACACTCGAGAAGATTGAAGTAGTCGACATCCCGACCCGAACCACCGTGTCAACGTTCACGTTGACTGAAGGCAACAAGCAGGTGCGCATTCGCGGCATGCAGGTCGATCCGCTCGAGCGGTTCCTGATTCTGCTGACCCGCTCGGCGACCAAGCAGATCGATCGCTGGGAGATTGGTGATATCTCACTGCAATTGTACGACCTGGCCCAGAAGAAGGTTACCCGCACCATTCCCTGGCCGCGCGGCGAAGAACGTGAGGGCGTCAACATCCGCTTTTCGCCCGACGGCAAACTGTTGTACTTCTTCGGCGACGACGTCCTGATTCTCGAGACCCAGAATTTCACCGAAGTTGATACCTGGGCGCTGAGCCGGCCGCTCGAGGCGGGTCTCGGCCGCATCAGCTTTGGCCAGGTCGACGACTTCAACGAAGACCCCGGTTTCTTTACTGGCCTGTTCACGATCCAGGACCCGATTCAGAATCGCCGCATCATGGGCATTGGCCGCGTTAACCTGGTTGGCAAGAGCATCGACTTCACGCCGGTCGGCCCAGCGGAGGGCGTCAGTTTCGCGATGGCTCCCGACCGCAAGCGCGGATGGGGCCTGATGCAGCAGATTGGCCGCTACGAGTTCTGGGCGTTTGATGTCACCCAGCGAAAGCTGATCAGCCGCACCGAGTTCGAGGGCCGGCCGCGCATGGCCCTGCGCGTCTCGTCAAATGGCCGGCTGCTGTATGTCTTTCAAGCTGGCGCCACCATCGACGTCTACGATTCCACGTCATACAAACTGCTGCGAACAATCGAGATGAAGGCCGACCAGACGACCAACCTGTTCGTGTTGCCTCGCCCGGCCGCACCGCCAGCCACGCGCCAATAGGCCGATGGATCGACGCGCGTTCGCCTATCTCGTCCCCTATTGGCGGCGCCTCGTCCTCGTCCTCGCCATCAGCATCGTCAGCACGGCTGCCACGCTGGCGATGCCGTACTTGTCGAAAGACCTGATCGACAAGGCCCTGGTTGGCCGCGATGCGGACGCGTTGCGGCGCATTGTCTGGATGTTTGCAGTTCTCGGAGTCGCCGGACTCGCGCTGAACGTCGTCAGCGGGCTGCGGTACACCCGGGTATCGGCGGAGATTCTGTTCGACATGCGGCTGTCGATGTACCAGCATCTTCAGCGGCTGTCTCCCCGCTTCTACGCGCGCACGCGGTTGGGCGATATCGTGTCGCGCCTGAACAACGACATCAGCGAGATTCAGCGCGTGGCGGCCGAAGCAGCCCTCGCCTGGGTGGGTAATGTCCTGTTCCTGGCCGGCAGCCTGGCCATGATGGTGTGGCTTGATTGGCGCCTGGCTCTCATCGCGCTGGCGCCGCTGCCGATCAGCCTGATCGCGCTTGGGGTCTATCGCCGGCGTTTGGAAGGGCGAATTGCCGACCTTCGTCAGCGCAGCAGCGACATCGGCAGCTTCCTAATCGAGACACTGCAAGCCACGTCGCTGGTGGTGGCATCGAATGCGCAACGGCGCGAGCGAGCGCGGTTTCGTGCCTTGAACGGCGCCTTCATCGACGCACTCATGCGCATGCAGCGGGTGACCTACTTCGCCGGTGGCCTGCCGGGCACCGTGCTGTCGATCGGATCGGCAGTCGCCTTCCTGTACGGCGGCTTGCGCGTCATCGACGGCACCTTGACACTGGGCACCATGGGCGCTTTTCTCGCCTACCAGATGCGTGTCTTTGCGCCGGCGCAAGCGCTGATGGGCCTCTATGCCAGCCTGACCACGGCGAAAGTGTCGTGGGCGAGGGTTCGGGAGATTTTCGACGCGCCGGTCGAGGTGCAAGAGCGCTCGGACGCCCGTCCGTTGCCAAACTGCAACGGCGAGATGGCCTTCGACACGGTGACACTCGGCACCGACCGGCAGGCGAGTGTCCTCGACGCAGTGACGTTCGTTGCCAGGCCAGGCGAATGCGTGGCGCTCGTTGGCGGCAGTGGCGTCGGCAAGAGCACCATCGCGTTCCTGGCCACGCGGTTACTCGATCCCGACAGCGGCGTAGTCAGGCTCGACGGCCATGATCTGCGTGACTTGAAACTCGAGGACATTCGCAAGCATGTGGTCCTGGTCGAACAGGAACCGACACTGTTTTACGCGAGCGTCGGCGACAACATCCGGTACGTCCGGCCGGATGCTACCGACGCCGAGGTGAGGCGGGCGGCAGAGGCATCGGGCATCGCCCGGTTCGTCGAAGGATTGCCGGACGGCTTTGCGACGCTGGTCGGTGAACGGGGCCTGGCGCTGTCGGCCGGCGAGCGGCAGCGCATCGCCTTGGCGCGCGCTTTTCTTGCCGATCCCGCAGTGCTGGTCCTCGACGAGCCCACCGCGGCGCTCGATGCGATTGCCCAGCGGCAGGTGATCGAAGGGTACCAGGCCGTCATGAAGGGCCGCACCACCCTGTTGATTACCCATCGGCGTGAGTTGGCCATGGCAGCCGACCGCGTGATTGTGTTGGAGGGCTCGCGGGTCGTAGATCAGGGCCGGCCTCACGAACTGGCAGGCCGTGCCGGTCCCTTCGCCCGCCTTTTCGAAATCGACCATCCGGCCGGCGTCGACGCATGAACCGTCCGGTCAAGGTCGTGATTATCGACAGCGGAGTGCATGCCTCTCATCCGCACGTCAACGGTGTCAGCGCTGGCATTGGCGTCGATTCCGACGGCAGGCTCCACGCCGACTTCGTCGACCGCCTGGGTCACGGCACCGCTGTGACGGCGGTGATCCGCGAGAAGGCGCCCGCTGCGGAGATCCTGGTGGCGAAAGTGTTCGACACCGAACTGGCGGCCACTGGCGCCGCACTGGTCGCCGCCTGTGATTGGGCCTTGGGGCAGCAGGCGGACCTGCTGAACCTCAGTCTCGGCACTACCAATCCGCGACACACCGATGCGCTCGCGGCGGTCGCCGCGCGCGTGCGCGAAGCCGGTGCCGTGATGGTGGCAGCCGGCGCCCAGGATAATGTCGAGTGGCTGCCAGGTACGTTGCCTGGAGTGTGGAGCGTGATGCTGGATTGGAAGCTGGCGCGAGAGGAATGCCGGGTGACCACCGTTTCAGACAAGAACATGTCATTTCACGCGTCGGGCTTTCCCCGCCCAATTCCCGGCGTGCCGCCAGAGAAGAACCTCAGGGGTCTCAGCTTCGCGGTTGCAAATGTCACCGGGCTGCTGGCCGCATTACTTGATCGTGAAAATGGCACCGTGCCTGCTGACACGTTGGCGCACGCCGTCCGTTCCGGCTGGATGCGCGGTCTGCACCGTTGAAGCCGCTCGTTGTCACGATCCTGCTGAGCCTCGCGAGCGCGGCTTCGGCCCAGCCCGGGCCCGCTATCGTGACTCGACTCGCTAACGACAACGTGACGGTGCGCGCCGTGCGAGTAGCGGCGCCGCTGCGGATCGATGGCCGGCTGGATGAAGAGGTCTACTCCTCGGTCGCAGCCATCTCCGACTTCATCCAGCAGGAACCCGAAGAGGGGCAGCCGGCCACTGAGAAGACCGAGGCGTGGATCCTGTTCGATGACGTGAACCTCTACATCTCGGCACGCAACTGGGACAGTCATCCAGAACGCGAGATCGCGAACGAACTGCGCCGCGACAACGGCAACATTCTCGGCAACGAGAACTTCACCTTCGTGATCGATACCTTCCACGACCGGCGCAACGGCTACTTGTTTCAAACCAACCCGCTCGGCGCCCTGCGCGACATGACGGTGACCGACGATCAACAGAACTCCGCGTGGAATGGCATCTGGTACGTCAAGACCGGACGGTTCGAGAACGGCTGGACGCTGGAGGTGGCTATTCCGTTCAAGTCGCTGCGCTATCGTGGCAGCGGACCGCAAACCTGGGGCATCAACCTTCGCCGGCTCGTGAAGTGGAAGAACGAGTTTTCATACTTGTCGCTGGTGCCGGCGGCGCTCGGCACCACCGGAGTCAGCCGCATGGCCTCGGCGGCGACGGTCGTTGGCCTCGAGACACCCGCCGAATCCAAGAACATTGAACTGAAGCCCTATGCGGTGGCGTCCTCGCTCACCAACCGCACCGCAGCCAACCCCTTCAATAATCGCGGCGACGCCAACGCCGGCCTCGACTTCAAGTACGGCCTCACGCGCAGTTTGATTCTGGACGCAACTTTTCGCACCGACTTCGCGCAGGTAGAAGAGGATTTGCAGCAGATCAACCTCACGCGCTTCAGTGTGTTCTTCCCCGAAAAGCGCGAGTTCTTCATCGAAGGGCAGGGCATCTTCGACTTTGGCGGCGTGCAGGCCGGCAATAGTCCCGGCGATGTGCCGCTGTTGTTCTTTAGCCGCCAGATCGGGCTCAGCCAGGGACAGGCGGTTCCCGTGCTCGGCGGCGTCCGGCTGACCGGCAGGTCGGGTCCGTTCAGTATCGGCGCCCTCAACATCCAGACCGACGAAGAGCCGTCGGCCCGTGCTGTTTCGACCAACTTCACCGCCCTTCGGCTCAAGCGCAACCTGTTCCGCCGCAGCAATGTCGGCGTGTTGGCGACTCGTCGCGGCCCCGCCCTGGGCGTGGGTGTCACCCCGAGCTACACCGTTGGCGCCGATGCGACCATGCTGTTCTTCAAGAGCATCAACGTCACGAGCTACTACGCGCTGACGCGCGTGCCTGGCAGCAACGGCCAGGATGTGACCGGCACCAGCTATCGCGGCCGGTTCGACTACACCGACGATCGCTACGGCGCATCTGCCGAGCACATGCTGATTGACCGCGACTTTCGGCCGGAGGTTGGCTACGTCCGCCGAACCGACGTGCGACGGAGCTTCGGGCAAGTGCGCTTCAGCCCGAGACCACGCGGCAGCAAGATCATTCGTAAACTGACCTGGCAGGCCAACGCCGATTACGTGACCGACGCGTCAGCCGAAACCCTGCAGAGCCGTGAGGTGTCGGGACTGTTCAGGATCGAGTTTCAGTCGAGCGACCAAGTGAGCGTGGACCACTCACGAGAGTTCGAGTTGCTGCCCAGCCGATTCACGATCTCGCCGGGCGTCGTTGTGCCTGCCGGCGGCTACACCTACTCGACGACGCGTGTGAGCTACACGTTAGGGCAGCAGCGCAAGGTCTCCGGGCGCCTGTCGGCGGCGGCGGGGACGCTTTACGAGGGCACCAAGTCGGAACTCGCCTACAGCGGGCGCTGGGGCGTGGTGCCGCAGTTCTCGGTGGAACCGAGCGTGTCGCTCAACTGGGTCCACTTGCCATTTGGGGACTTCACCGCTCGCCTGGTCAGCTCCCGGTTCACGGTCACCCCGAGTGCCCGCATGCTGATCAGCAGCCTGGTGCAGTTCAATATCGACTCGCACAACGTGAGCTCGAGCGCGCGGCTACGCTGGGAATACACCGGCGGGAGCGAGTTGTTCGTCGTTTATAGCGACGGTCGCGACACCACTCAATCCGGGTTCCCCGGCCTGTTGAACCGCACCTTGGCGGTCAAGGTGACGCGGTTGGTTCGGTTCTGAGCCGGTTGCCATCGGTTACGATTCGGGGATGATGATCCGCCGCGGGACCGTCGCGGATGCCGCAGTGCTGGCCGCCCTGGCTCGCAGCACGTTCTTCGATACCTTTGCCTCGACCAACGACGCGGCCGACATGGCGCTCCACCTGGAACGCGCCTACGGCGTGCCTCAACAGGGCGCCGAACTGGGCGATCCTGACATCATCACGCTGCTGTGGAGGAGAGCGGCCAGGAGGTTGCCTATGCACAGCTGCGAACGGGTCATGTTCCCGAATGCGTCCACGGCGCCCGGCCGATCGAGCTGTGGCGTTTCTACGTCCATCGCGACTGGCACGGGCGGGGTATCGCCCAGGCGTTGATGGCCCGCGTGGTGTCCGAGTCGGCGGCCGCCGGTGCGCAGACGCTGTGGCTCGGCGTCTGGGAGCGTAACCCGCGGGCGCTGGCGTTCTACGGCAAATGTGGTTTCGCCGACGTCGGCGAGCACGTATTCTTGTTCGGCACCGATCCGCAGACCGATCGCATCATGGTCAGGCCCTTATGAATAGACGTCGACTCTTCGGAATTGGCATTGTCGCAACCGGCGTCATCTGGTTTCAGGTGGCCGGCCGCTTCGAGGCGCAGCGAATCGACGAGCAGCGGGAATCGCGCGCCACCACGCAAACGCGCGCGGCCAACCTGCGCGTCGACAGCGATCGGCTGATGGAAGCGGTCACCACGCTGTCGGATCCGAAGTTCGAGGGCCGGGCGGCCGGATCGCCTGGCGGCCTGGCGGCACGCGCGTGGCTGCTCGAGCGCTTCAAGGCGATTGGGCTGCAGCCGGTGTCGGGCAGCTACGTCTATCCATTCACGTTCACGCGGATGTCGGCAGGTGGTCGCGTCAACGGCGAGGGCGCCAACGTCGTGGGGCAATGCCTTGGCAGCGACACCAAGGCGCCGGTGTTCGTGGTGTCATCCCACTACGATCATCTGGGTGTTCGCGAAGGCAAGATCTATCCAGGCGCCGATGACGATGCGTCGGGCGTGGCGGTGATGCTGGCGGTCGCCGAGTATTGCCTGAAGACGCCGTTCAGGCGCACGGTCGTGTTTGCTGCGTTCGATGCCGAGGAGGCGGGACTACAAGGCGCGAAGGCGTTCCTGATCGCGCCGCCGATGCCGAAGGAGCGCATCGCGCTGAATGTAAATCTCGACATGGTGAGCCGCAGTGACAAGCGCGAGATCTTCATCGCCGGCACGCATCCGTGGCCCCAGCTGAAGTCGCCGCTCGAGGAAGTGGCGAAGCGCGCGCCGATCACCGTGCTGTTTGGTCATGACAAGCCGGTCGCGATCGCCGGGGGCGTTGACGACTGGACGAATCAGTCCGACCACGGCCCGTTCAACGCCGCGAAGATTCCGTTTGTGTATTTTGGTGTGGAAGATCACGCCGACTACCACAAGCCGACCGATACCGCCGACAAGATCAACCGCGGCTTCTTCGTCGATGTCGCGGAGACGGTGTTGGACGCGGTGCTGCAGCTGGACGCAGCCCTGGCCACGGTGCCGCCCAAGTAGAGGCAATGATGGAGCAGGCGTTTTTCGATGCGGTGAAGGCGGGTGCCCTCGACGAAGTGCGGCGCCTGGTGCATGAGACGCCGGCGCTCGGTGGCGCCCGTGATGCCAACGGTGTCTCCGGCATCCTGCTGGCCATATATCACGGTCGGCGCGACGTCGCGGCGGCGCTGGTCGAGATGGGCGCGCCGGTCGATGTATTCGAGGCCAGTGCCCTCGGCCTGGTTGATCGCATCGCGGCACTGTTGAAGGAAGACCCCGCCCGGGTGTCGTCGTACGCCCAGGACGGCTTCTATCCGCTGGGCCTGGCATGTTTCTTCGGCCATCTTGAGGCGGTCCGGACGCTGATCGCGGCCGGTGCCGATGTTCACGCCGCGGCCAGGAATGCCCTCAAGGTGCAGCCGATCCACGCCGCCGCTGCCAGCCGGAACCTGGACATCATCCGCGCGGTCCTGAACGCGGGCGCCGACCCGAATGTCGCGCAGCAACAGGGCTTTCTGCCGTTGCACGAGGCCGCGACGAACAACAACCGCGAGCTGGCCGAGTTGCTGGTGAGGCACGGCGCCAACCCCCGATTGGCGAACGAGGCCGGCCAGTCAAGCATCGACCTGGCCCGCGCCAAAGGCCACTCCGCCCTCGCCGACTGGTTCGATGGGGGATTGGGGTCAGACCCCCAGAATCACCAAATGGTTGATTAGGGACAGTCGTCGTGGACGTGCCCTACCGCAACTGTGCGCATTGCAATCGCAGCGCCCGGACGACTCGGCTGACGGTATTTGGGTGAACACAGAGGCAGGCAGCGATCTCTGAAAGCTGGTATCCGTGCAGGACGTGCGCTCGAAGAATCTGTGTGTTGCGGTCTGCCTTCCTGAACTGACGAGGGAACAGCTGCCCCAGAGTCGGGCGAGCAAGCGCTCGATATGCGCTGGGTAACCACGTCTGGTGAAGGGTTGCTCCGATCTGACTGCGGGCCAGATCTTCGAGAGCCTGATCGCCAAACGAGACTGCCTCTTCGAAAACAATCTCATCCGAAGGGGTTGTGACGAACTGTCGGTACTTTCGCTGCGCTTGGCCGAGAGTTCGTCCTCCAAAAGTCCATTGCAGCCAGTCTAGATTCAGCCAGTTCTGCGGAGTTTCCATGCCAGCAGAGGCGCGGAAACTGCTCCATTTCCACTCCGAGGGAGCCGCGACCAAGCCCGCCGCGACAGGATTCATGACGACGTAGATGTTAGCTGCCCTCAAGTAGCGGTCGTCGCCGATCAGCACCGACTTGAAGCGTCCCTGCCACAAGTGACCTGAGCGGTCGTGACGTCGATTGGATGCGTGCGCGAAGACTCCGTTGAGCCACTGGAAAGCGTCTGATAGGTTCGCGTCCTGCGTTTCCACGACAGCGTGGTAATGATTGCCCATCAGGCAGTAGGACTGACAGTGCAGGCGGTAACGCTCGATGGCCTCGCCAAGCAAGGCACGAAACATTACACGATCGACATCATCTTCAAAGATCACGCCCTTCCTATTCCCGCGGGCCATGACGTGGTAGGTGGCGCCCTTGATTTGAATTCGCGGACCTCGAGCCATGTCCGCGAGGACCTACAAAGCCCGGGCCATCCGAAAAGTCAGTGAAGAACTTGTAGACGCCGAATCGCAAGCTCCTGATGCGGCAGTTTCTTCAACACGGCGCGGCCAACGGGTCCAAGGAAATTGCCATCGAACGCAGTCTGGCCCCGATCGACCAATTGGTGAAAATGGGGGTCAGACCCCGAGCTGCTGGTAGGCGGAGAGGGTGCCATCGACCAGGTGCTCGACGTCGAACTGGCGGGCGACCCGCAAGCGGCCTGCCTCGCCGTAGGTCCGGCGCAGGTCGGGCTCCTTCAGCAACTTCACCAGCGCCCCCGCCAGCGCCTTGGCATCGCCGGGTTCCACCAGTTCACCGGTCTCGCCGGGCACAACCGCCTCGGGGATTCCGCCAGCGCGCGTGCCAACCACCGCCAGACCCATCGCCATCGCATCGAGCACAGCAGAACCGAGGCCCTCGGTGATCGAACTCATGACGAACAGGTCGGCCGACTTCATCAGCGATAGCACATCTTCGCGGAAGCCGGGCAGCAGCACGCGTTTCTCCAGCGACAGGTGCTTCACCTGCCGTACGAGCGTGACGCGCAGCTCGCCCTCGCCGAAGATCACCCGGTGCGCGTCGGGGACCTCGCGCAACACCGTCGGCACTGCGTCGATCAGGAACCGCTGACCCTTGTGCGCCACCAGCGCGCCGACATTTACCAGCACCGGCACGCCGTGCGGCAGCCAGTACTCCGCATGCACGTCGGCTGCCTGCCGATGCGCAATCTTCTCGACATCGATGCCGTCATGCACGACGACAATGCGACCGTGCTGATGAGGCGTGTGTGCCGGGTAGTTTTGAGTGCCGTAGACCGACGAACCTTGGAGTCGGAAGCGCGGGGTGGAATAGGGTGCCTTGACCCCGAACTGTTCTGCAAGGTCGCGCAGCAATGGACGCAGCGCCTGCTTAACCGCCACTGTGGCTTCCTCCAGGACGCCTTGCGTCCTGCGGTCGATGTCGAGACGGGTGACCAATGCCTTGTCACTGGGGTGGACGAAAAGCGCGTGGTAGTTAAAGACTTCGCTTGCGTTGGCAGTGTTCATACTTAGTA
>JANMUX010000050.1:0-2252 GCA_031392125.1 Acidobacteriota bacterium
GCCTTGGGCACCAGGGCAGCCACCGAGTCGACCACGACAACATCGACGCTGTTGGAACGGATCAGGACCTCGACGATTTCGAGCGCCTGTTCGCCGTTGTCGGGTTGCGACACCAGCAGGTTGTCGATGTCGACGCCCAGCCTCTTGGAATAGGCCGCATCGAGCGCATGTTCGGCGTCGACGAAGGCGGCGAGGCCCCCGGCCTTTTGCGCCTCGGCGATCACCTGCAGGGCGAGCGTGGTCTTGCCCGAAGACTCGGGCCCGAAGATCTCAATCACCCGGCCGCGCGGCACGCCGCCGATACCAAGGGCGTAGTCGATGCTGATGGCGCCGGTCGAAATGACGTCGACCGGGCCGACCGCCCGGTTCTGGCCGAGCCGCATGATGGAGCCCTTGCCGAACTGCTTTTCAATCTGGCCGACGGCGATCTCGAGTGACTTGAGGCGTTCCTGACGTTCGTCTATTGGCATGTGAGTGGGGTCCTTTCAGGACAGAACTGATCCTAGAAACGCGCCAAGCGAAAGTCAAGCGTAAATCCGTGCAGCCATTCGCCGCTTAGGGTTCATTTTCAACACTTTAGGGGAATCGACCACTTTCGCCTGTTTTCCGGCCGGATCGCAAACATTGCCCGCGCCGGGTTTGACCAATGTGGCGGAAAACTCGTACGGTGACGGGATGCCCAGTCCTGTCGGACACCTGCTTGGCGGCGCGATTGTCGGGCGGGCACTGGCGCCATCGGCCGTGTTGGTGTGCGCGGTCGCCGGCGCGGCTCCCGATGTGGACTTTCTGTGGGGACGACACAACATGGAGACCCACAGCCTGGGAGCGGCCGCACTCGCCGGGCTGGCAGTGCTGGCCTACACCCGTGGCCAGAACCCTCGGCTGGCCCTGGCCGTTGCGCTGGCCTGGTCGACCCACGTCCTGTTTGATTGGCTGGGCTCTGACGACACGCCGCCGCTCGGCGTCATGGCCTTCTGGCCACTGACCTCGGCGTTTTACTTTGCGGATGCGTTTGTCTTCGAGGCGATTTCGAGACGCTACTGGTTGCCGAATTTTATCGGGCATAACGGGTGGGCCGTGATCAAGGAAACCTTGATCCTTGGCCCTCCGTTTGCGGTGCTTACCGCACTTCGATGGCGAGCGCGACGCCGTTCCCGCCGCCCAGGCACAGCGTAGCGACGCCGCGCTTCAGGCCGCGATCCTTCAGCGCGTAGATGAGCGTGGTCAAGATGCGGGCGCCCGAAGCGCCGATCGGATGACCGAGCGCGACCGCTCCGCCGTTGACGTTGACCTTGGCTGGGTCGATGCCCAGTTCCTGCATCACGGCCACCGCCTGCACCGCAAACGCTTCGTTCAGTTCCATCAGGTCGATGTCGTTCACTGACCAGCCGGCCTTTTTCAGCACCTTGCGGGTCGCTTCGACGGGTGTCATCAACAGCATTCTCGGCGCAAGGCCGCTGGTCGCCTGCGCGACGATCAGCGCCAGGGGCGTGGCGTCGAGCGCTTTGACTTTCTCGTCGGCCATGATGACGAAGGCGCCGGCGCCGTCGTTGACTGGCGGTGCGTTGCCGGCGGTGACGGAGCCGTCCTTCTTGAAGGCGGGTTTCAGCTTGCGCAACACCTCGGCCGTCGTGTCGGCGCGCACAGACTCGTCTGCCGCGAACACGACCGGGTCGCCCTTTTTCTGAGGGATGGAGACCGGCAGCATCTCGGCGGCAAACTTACCGGCCGCCTGGGCGGCGGCCGCCTTCTTGTGACTGTGGGCCGAGTACTCGTCCTGCTGATCGCGCGTGACTTTATAAACGTCGGCGACCGTTTCGCCGGCATTGCCCATGTGCCAGTTCTCGAACGGGCACCACAAGCCATCGTGGATCATGAGATCGATCACGCTGCCGTGCCCCATGCGCAGGCCCTCGCGGACCTTGGGAATGATGTAGGGGCAGTTGCTCATCGACTCCATGCCGCCGGCCACGGCAATGTCGATGTCGCCGGTCTGGATGCCCTGTTGCGCAAGCATCACGGCCTTTAGACCCGAGCCGCACACCTTGTTGATGGTGAGCGCGGCGACATGGTCGTGCAGCCCGCCCTTGAGCGCGGCCTGCCGCGCCGGCGCCTGGCCGACGCCGCCCGAGACGACGTTGCCCATGATGCACTCGTCGACAATGGCGGGCGCGATCCCCGCGCGCGTCACCGCTTCGCGAACCACCATGGCGCCCAGTTCAGGGGCCGTGAAGTCCTTGAGCGTGCCGAGG
>JANMUX010000172.1:0-9684 GCA_031392125.1 Acidobacteriota bacterium
CTTCGGCATGAACCCGAACCGGCCTGGCACCCACTCAGTGTCGTTCACCTGGTGCGGCCAAGGATACACGGTCATCAGGAACGCCATTCCGTTGGCGGTGGCGTACTTGTGCATCTGGTCGATGCTCTCGAAGATGGCCTCCCACTCGGCCGTGCGGTCGATGTCGCCTTCGAGTGTGTGGGCAACGATCGCGGCATCCGCGCGAGTCACGACATCCCTGACCGTAATCTCGCGATAGCTGAACGTGCGGGTGGCGTAGAACAGCGCGACGCGCGTGAAGAACAGGTGCTTCTCAGTCCAGTTGCGGACCTTGTCGACCAGCGTATCGGGATCGCCCAATTGCGGCACGGCGATGATCGCGCCGTTTGGTCCGCGGACCGCCTGATGGCGATAGGCGGTTTCCTGCACCAAGTCACTGACATCGAGATTGAGCACCACCATGTCGGGGCTGAGAGGTTGCAGTTCCTTCAGCTCGATTAATGACAGGATCGGCGCGTAGCTGTCGACGCCGCCGTTCAACACCTCGATCTTGCGCCCGCACGCTTGGCCACCCTCATTGATGGCCTTCTGCAACAGCACCGAGAATGTTTCATGGTCTTCGACGCCTTTGCCCATGGTGAAGGAATCGCCGAGCATCAGGATGCGATACGTGCCCGGCGACTTCTCGGTCGCGACCTCGACTCCCCGCATTCCGCGCGAATTGACGCGCTGGACGTACGAGAAGTCACGCTGACTGAACTCGGAGTACGAGTCAGGAACCAGCTTGTGATGACGGGCCTGATCGGGCACGAGCGGTGGAGACAACGGCCTGATCAGGATCCAGCCGGCTGCGAGGTCCAGCAATATGTAGCTGATACCCACCGAGAAGAAGGCCAGCCACAGGTTCAGGACCAGGGCCCGGTGACGGCCGGGCAGCAGCAGGTAGGTCGCGAGCAGCGCGACGAACGCGAGCAGCAGCACCGCCACGGCAATCATGGCCGCGGGTCCCAGGCTGCCTTCGAGGAACACCTGCTCGCCGACGAGCGCCGCGGCGGCCGCTGCCGCCAGCAGCGCGAGCGCGAGAATCACCTTCCGCATATTCGTCCTGGATCGCCCACCAAGGCGTTAGAAGATGGTGTAGATGAACGGCGCCAGCGCGGATCCCTGCGCGAATACCAGCAGCCCGCCGACCACCACCATCACCAGGATAACCGGCACCAGCCACCATTTCTTCCGTTCCTTCATGTACGCCCACAGCTCGCCAAACAGACCCATCGGTGCCTCCTAAAATTGTCGCTTGAGGTTGCCAGCGCGATGCCCTTTGGGCCGCGGCTTCCAGTAACTGTCGTTGGCCGGCGCATGCACCATCGGGTTGCCGCCGGCGAGTCGCCGCGCAAGCCCGATCGGTGTCAGCACCAGCAGGTACATCACGCCCATCACGATTGGCGTGGTGACTTTCGAGATCAAGTGCGCGAGCGCCATCCAGGCGCGCTCCACCGGGCCGAGCAAGGTCGGCACGGCGAGCCCTGCCAGCACGAGCACGCCGCCGAGCGAGGCGAGCACCGTCGTGGTGAGCGGATGGCCGCGCCACCAGGCAATGCCGGCGAACACGAGGAACGCCCCGCCGACCGTGAACCCGAATCGACGGCCCTGCGCCGCGGTTAGTCGAGCTGGAATTCTTGCTGCCATTCACTGGTCTCCTTCCACTCTGGTTGAGCGTCCTTCTCTAGCACGTAGGGGCCGAGAACCAGGACGTCGATGTGGGTGCGCATGAAGCAGCGGTAGGCGTCTTCGGGCGTGCAGACAATCGGCTCACCGCGCACGTTGAACGAGGTGTTGATCAGGACGGCACACCCCGTTCGTTGCTCGAATGCCTTAATCAGGCCGTAGTATCGCGGGTTGGTGTCTTCGGTCACGGTCTGGATGCGCGCCGAATAGTCGATGTGGGTAATGGCGGGAAGATCCGATCGCGGAACATTCAACTTGTCGATGCCCCACAACTCGCTTTGCGCGGCGGTCAGCGGAATGCAGCGCTCCTTCTTCACCGGCGCCACCAGCAACATGTACGGCGAATCGCAATCGATCTCAAAATAATCCGACACCCGCTCGCGCAGCACTGAGGGCGCGAAGGGCCGGAACCCTTCACGGAACTTGATCTTGATGTTCATGTCGGCTTGCATGCGCGGGCTGCGCGGATCGCCGAGAATGCTGCGCGCGCCGAGCGCACGCGGACCGAACTCCATGCGGCCATCGAACCAGCCGACGATCTTGCCGTCGGCGAGGTGACCGGCAACGCGGTCAAGCTGAGTGCGCTCGTCCAGGCGCTCGGCTTTCGCGCCGACCGACGACAGATAAACCTGAATTTCTTCGGGCGTGAATTCAGGACCGAGGTACGACCCCTTCATGGCGTCCTTGCCCGGCGTGACCACGCGTGGCTGTTTGAAGTGCCGGTGGTGGATCAATTGCGCTACGCCGAGGGCGCCGCCGGCATCGCCGGCCGCCGGTTGAATCCACAGTCCCTTGAATGGGCCCTCTCGCAGCAGCCGGCCATTGCCGACGCAGTTGAGCGCGACGCCGCCAGCCAGGCACAAGTAGTCTGCGCCCGTCCGCTTGTGAGCGGTATGGGCCATCCGCAGCATCACTTCTTCACAGACGGCCTGGACCGATCGCGCCAGGTCCATCTCCTTCTGCGTGAGCTTGCTCTCAGGCTGGCGAGGCGGACCACCGAACAGTTCGTCGAAGGCCGCGCTGGTCATGGTCAGGCCAGTGAGGTAGTTGAAGTACTTCTGGTTCAACTTGAACGAGCCGTCCGGCTTGAGATCCATCAACTCGCTGAGAATCTTGTCAACGTATCTGGGCTCGCCGTACGGGGCCAGGCCCATCACTTTGTATTCACCGGAATTGACCTTGAAACCGGTGTAGTAAGTGAACGCGGAGTACAACAGCCCAATGGAATCGGGCCAATGCAGCTCGTCGAGGATTTCCAGTTCGTTTCCGCGGCCCATGCCGATCGACGCCGTCGCCCACTCGCCGACGCCGTCCATCGTCAGCACGGCGGCGTTCTCATAGGGCGACGGGAAGAACGCGCTCGCGGCGTGGGACTCATGGTGTTCGGCATAAAAGATGTCGCCGCTGTAGCCGAGCGAGTCGCGAAGCTGCTTGTCGATGTAGAGCTTGTCCTTAATCCACAGGGGACCAGCCAGCAGGTAGGAGCGGAACCCTTGGGGGACCACGCCGAGATAGGTCTCGAGGATGCGTTCGAACTTTAGCAGCGGCTTGTCGTAAAACCCCACCGCGGAAAGGTCGGCAACCGAGATACCCGCCTGGCGAAGGCAGTACTCCGTCGCCCGAGCGGGAAAGGCGGCATCGCCCTTCTTTCTCGTGAAACGATCTTCCGACCCAGCGGCAACGATCTTGCCGTTCTTCAGCAAGGCGGCCGCGCTGTCGTGGTAGAAGGCGGAGATTCCGAGAATGTACTGATCGGGCATCGGGGGGTCTGGTCTCACTTCTGCAGGACGAATCGGTCGAGAACGAGCACGTCGAGGCCGGTTCCGTAGAACACGCGAACTGCGTCGCGGGGACTGCAGACGATCGGCTCGTGAAAGCCGTTAAATGAAGTGTTGACGAGGTACGGCAAACCGGTGGCGTCGCGGAACGCCTCGAGTAGCCGCCTGAAACGCGGCGGACCACTTTCGCTATCGACCGTATGAACTCGAATCGACGCGCGGGACGCGGGTAGCACGTGCGCCAGCGGCGCAGGCTGCAACGGGCGGTAGTCGTATTCCATGAAGCGCGCGGTTGGCGGGCCCGCGAAGTGAGTGCCGACGGCTTCCTGCAACACGCTCAGCGCATAGCCGCGCCACGGTTCCCGTCGCTTGAGGAAGCGGTTGAGGTTCTCGAGCACATAGGGCGCAGCGGGGTTGGCAAGGATGCAGCGCGCGCCGAGCGCGCGGTGACCCCATTCCATGGCCTCGTCGAACCAGCCAACCAGGTAACCCTGCTGCAGCGCTTGCACTGCCGGTCCGATCGCGGCGTCAGATTCCCATTCGTATTGAAGCTTGCAGTTGTCAAGAGTCTGCTTGATCTCATCCGGCGAGTAAGACGGCCCGAGGAACGGCGACGCCAGGGACGGCGGCGCGTTGAGCGCGTGTTTCGCCGCGCCCACGGCGAGCCCGCTGTCGCCCGGATCGACCGGGACAAAGACTTCTGTGAACAGGCCTGACTGCGCAATCTGCGTGTTGATGGCTGAGTGATAGAAAAAGCTGCCGCCCAGGCACAACCGATCCGCACTGACCGTCGTCGCAACCTGTGAAAGGAACTCGACAAACAGCTCACCGAGTCGCGCTTGAAGCGCCGACGCCAGCGAGGCTCGCACCTCGCTGTCCGGATTGCGTTCGCCGGCCAGTCGATTCTCGATTCGACGTTCCAGGTCAGGGTCGGTGACCAACGCGCCATTCACACGCTGAAGCAGGCGATCGGCATCAACGTCGCGCTGGCCGGGATGCAGCCGTGCCAGCGCCTCGAACTGCTGGTCGCCTGAGGGCGAGTCGAATCCGAAAGCGGCGGCCAGTCGCGTGTACGAGCTGGCGAAGCCGTCGCCGCTACTCGCCATGTCGACGCGATCGATCGTTGCGCCATTGCCTAGATAGACGCTGAGCCCGGGCGGCTCGTGATCGCACACGATGATCGCGGCACGCTGGAAAGGCGACGTCAAATATGCCGTGCAGGCATGGGCCAGATGATGGTCGATGTATTCCAACTGGGGATCGGATCGCCGGCCACCCGGGTTATCTGCTGCGACGCGCCGGGTGAGGTCGTGACGGGAGCAGCCGAGCCGCCGGAGCAGAAGATCAAGCGCTTCATCCGGAAGACCGTTCGAGTTGACTCCGGCGCTGCGCACCCGGGTGACGCGCTCCTGCGAACAGACCGCGAGCAGGCCGCGTCCATCAGCCAGTGCTACCGCGCCATGGCGCGTGCCACCACCGATCCCGGCAATCAGCACAAACCCAACTTCACATCTCCGAGTTCGCGCACGACCTTCACAGCGACCGGTATCTTCAATGGCGTCGCACGCTTTGATCCAGGCTGGCCAGCGTCTCTGCGGCCAGGTTCGCTTCACGGGTGGCAGGCATGAGGTCGACCTGCTGCCGCAGATGCTGAACGGCGTCCTCACGACGGTTCAGAGCCAGGTAAACCATGCCGAGGTGGTAATGGATGCAGTAGATGTCAGGCTTGGCCGCAAGCGCTGCCTGCAAAGGGGCCAGCGCCTCTGCGCCTCGGCCAGCTCGGTACAGCGACCAGCCATACGTATCGAGCGCATCGGGATGGTGCGGCCGCAATTGCAGAGAACGCTCCGCGAGCTGGACGGCGTGGCGCGGATCGCCGTCGGGCGACTCGGCAATCAGCCAAGCCGCAGCGTTGTAGACCTCAGGGTTGTTCACGCCGCTCTCGGCGCCCGCCAGATAGTGGCGCAACGCTTCGTCGCGACGGCCCGCGCGCTCAGCGAGCAATCCGCGATTGTAGTCGCGGGAGCGGAGGTAGGAGTCGTAGGTGATTGCGGTGGCGGCCACTACGCTTACGACGGCGGCGACGGTCGCCAGTCGCGACCATTGCCTAAACGTCAGGACGGCGATTGCGCTGAGAATGCCGGCCGCGCCTGCGCCGATGTCGGCCATCTCGACGTTGCGATCGGTACGCATGGACTGCTGCAGCTCATCGAGGCCGGCGGCTGCCAAGGCGCCGGTCGCCGCCAGGAGGATGCGGCCAACGGCCGAAATCCCCGTGCGGCTTAGCAGCAGGCTGAAGCCGTAACAAATCAGGAACGACTGCATGAAGTGCAGGGCCTTGTCGACGCCGGGTAGTCTGAGGGTCAAGGCATTCAGGGGCAGGGATCCCAGGTTCTCGAGAAGAACCAATCCCAGGACCGCGATCAGCCCTGCGGCCACGAGCAGCCACGCCAAGCGAGGGGTGCGTGCTGAGATCACGCCACGGCCTTTACCGCGCCGTGCCGTATCCCGCGCGGATCCACGTGCATCGCGCCGCCCCTGGCACGCCGCCGGTGGCGGAAGTCGTCGACGCATTTCACCAGTCGACCGCGAATCGTTGCCGGATAGATCGACAACACCACGCGCCGACGCACCGAGTCGGTCCACTGGGATTCCCACTCGTAGGGCTCACCTGGAAAGTCCATGCGCGCAATCCCGCGCGCACACAGGTTCTCGATCAGCCGCGCGCGCAAGACGGTCGCCGGACCAAGCGACCGATAAGTGTTGTCGTAGCTGGTCTTCAGGTAGTGATATCCGGCGCGCGTCAAGTAGCCCAGGTTGTATGCGACTGGGCGGGAGTTCAGGGTCATCCACTGCAGGTGCAGGCGGCCTGCTCCCAGCGCTTCACGACCAAAATCTCGATAGAAGCCGGCCTGGTGTGGCACGGCCGTGATCGCGCTACCGAATGAGTGCTTCCAACTGGTTCGCTCGACCTGCAACACGACCTCGAAGGCCGCCTCGAATTGACCGACGTCGGTCAGCTCGTGCACTCCCATCTGACCGCTGCTGGTGAGCTTCTTCTCTGCTCGCTTCAAGTGATTGCGAAACTTCGCGCTGCGGCCGGCCAGGTATGCGTCATAGGTGCTGGGCAGATCGAGCACATACGCGGATAATCCATCGCGAAGCGCATGCGCATGTCGCTGTGTTGTCAGCGAGCGTTGCAATGCAGGCACGAGAGGGTTGTCGGCGAGCAGGCGTGCCATGCGAAAGCAGTCCCATTGAGCATTCAGCGCAAACAACGTCGATACCAACGCCTGCACAAGGTCGTCGTCGAGTGACCGCATCAGCACATCGCTGTGGGTGTTGTAGTCCTCCGACAAGGGCGCCAGCAGGGTCACGTTCTGACCCAACACCGCGAACGATCGCAGCACGAGCGGGATGATGCCAACAAGGGTGCCGTCGCGCTCAAGGCGAACGAGAAACACGCGATCAGCCGGGCGCAGGTGGTGGCGAATCATCGCTGCCGTCCAGTCGTACGACGTTGACGGTTCATTGGACTGGGCGTCGAAGAGCGCTTCCCACTGCGTTCGCAAGGCGGCAACGTCGCGAAAGGTCTCGGATACGTTGACGGTCACGGCGCTGCTCGTCGGGGCGATCGCGGTCATCTCAGCTGTTCAGGAAACCGGCTCAAAACGCAGTTCCGCCGTCATCGCGCGCAGCGCGAGCCGGTCCAGCTTTCCTGCACCCGGTAACTTCGGCAGCTCGTTCTGCAGAATTATTCTCACCGGTACCTTATGGGGCGGTAGCCGGGTAGCGCAAAACGCGCGCAGTGTGTTCTGGAGATCGGGCAACGGCGTCTTAAGCGCCACGAAAGCCACCGGCGCTTCGCCGAGCAGGTCGTGCGCGGCGCCGACGACCGCTGCCTCGAGAACCGCCGAGTGTGCGTGAAGGACGTCTTCGATCTCCTTCAAGCCGACACGGTGCGCGCCGACTTTGATCATGTCGTGACGGCGGCCCACGAGGTGGAGATAGCCGTCCTCATCGGCGTAGCCGAGATCACCCGTGCGAAAGCCCGCCGCGCTGAAGCGCAGCGCCGTTTCGCTGGCATCGTTCCAGTAGCCACACGAGATATTCGAACCGCGGGCCACCAGCTCGCCGACTTCGCGCGTTCCACAACTCGCCCCGGCATCGTTCATGACGACAATCTCAACGTTGGGAACCGGTCGGCCGATCGAGCCAAGCTTTCGTGTCAGTTCCGCTGGCGGCAGATACGTCAGTCGTGCCGAGGCTTCCGTCGCGCCATACATGACAAAAAACTCCGCTTTCGGGCCTCGCTGCAGCCATTCCGTGATCCGCGCGGCTGGCAGTGCGCCACCCGCCACCGTGACGTAGCGGAGATGAGGAAGCGGCACTTCCTCGAGATTCGAGCGATGCAGCATCAACGTAAACGTTGACGGTACGCCCGCGAACCCGGTCACGCTGTTGGCCTGCATCGAGGTCAACACCACATTCGGGAAAGCCGCGCGATTCTCGACGACGACCGAGCCGCCGACCAACATGTGCGTGTGCAGGAGCGACAGGCCGTAAACGTAGTAGAACGGCAACACGCACATCACGCGATCGGTGGCGGTCAGGCGGAGATACGACACGATGGAGCGGGCGTTGGAGGCCAGGTTACGGTGCGTCAGCATTACGCCGCGCGGTTCGCCGGTACTGCCCGAGGTGTAGATGATTGCCGCCAGGTCCTGATCGATCGGGCGGGTCGAAACCGGGTCATCGGGACACGCGGCCAGCGCGGCTCCAAGTGAGATCACTGACGGCTGATTCTCCCGCTCAGCCAGATCGGCGACGAACAAGCTGGCTATTGAGGCGACGGGACTATCGTCACGAAGCCCGCGTGCGGTGGCACCGTCAATGATCGCCGCGCGCGGTGAGCAATCGGTCACCGCGTGAGCCAGCCGATCATTGCGTAGACCCGAGGCCATCGGCACGGCGACGGCGCCAGCCTTCAGAACGCCGAAGTACGACGCCGCCATTTCGATGCTGTTGTCGAGCGCAATCACGACGCGGTCGCCGCGAGCGATTCCGTGTCGGGAGAACAGGTTGGCGTATCGGTTGGCAAGGCGATCAAGCCCGCCGTACGAGATCTGTTGTGACGGCTCGATTATCGCAACGGCGTCCGGCGTCCGCTGCGCGGCCGCTTCAACCCAGCGGTGAATTAGCATGCTCACGAAGCCTTGTTCGCGGCCAAATCGTTCACCACGGCGGTCCCACCGAGCGGAAAGATGCGCAACGCCGACCAGTACATCTGCCGGAACGACTCGATAATCGTGACTGCAACTCGGCGCAACGGGGGCGGCGCCCATGCGGCGATGATCAGGCCGTAAGCCGGACTTCCATACTGTGCACAACGGGCGATGTGCCGGCGCGCTTGCTCGAGGCGCCGACGACCACCGGAAGTCCCTGGATGCAAGAGCATGGGCACCGCCACTGCGCGATGCAGATGCGCAAGATGCGCGTCAATTCGACGACGGTTCTTCAGGTAGTATTCACGATCCGACAGCGCATGCCGTCGCACGATCCGAAGCAGGCCCTGCTGCTTTCGCATCCAGACGTCCTTGCCATTCGCGTTCGCGATGGTCGAGATCTGCCCGTCGTGGTACCGCAGCTTGTAAGTGGGCACGTCCACGAAGCAGACCGAGTGACGCCGTGTGATTCGAAGCAGGTAGTCCACTTCCTGCCAATGCCTGACCGAGACGTTCCGCTCGCCAAAGTCCGCGATCATCGATCGCCGATACATAACGCTGTTCTGGCACAACACCAGCTTGAGCAAGTAGGTGTCGAACACGTTGCCAATGTAGACCTTGCGCGACGCTGCGCCCCGGTCCTCCAGTAGTAAGGTCTCTGGAACCGCAATCGTGGCCGAGAGGTCAGCGTTCGAGCTGAAAATTTTGTCGTAGGTGATGGCCGGGTCGCGGTAGGCAGAATGGTGATAAGTCTTGAGGTGATACCGCTCGATGATTCCTGTTGAATCGAAGCCGGTCATCTCGCCGCAGACCAGCGCGACGTCGAGATGGCGATCGAGAAGCTTGGCATTGATCTCCAGCGAGAACGGGTAGAGCAGATCGTCTGAGTCGAGGAAGGTCAGGTAGGTTCCGGTCGCATGCCGCATGCCGACATTTCGCGCGTGAGCAACGCCGCCATTGGCTGTCTTTACGTA
>JANMUX010000465.1:0-10124 GCA_031392125.1 Acidobacteriota bacterium
CGCAGCTTGAACGGGAAGTGCGCCACCGCGTGCGCGCCATCGACGATCGTGGTGATGCCGCGGGCGCGGGCCATGCGCGAGATGTTCTGCACCGGGAAGATCTGCCCGGTCAGGTTGGTGATGTGGCAGAAGTGCAGCACCTTGGTGCGCGGCGTAATCGCGCCCTCGAGCATGGCGAACAGGCTTTCGCCGCTCGTCGGCACCGGGAAGTTCACTTTCGTGATCGTGATTTTCTCGCGCCGCGCGCGCTGGTCCCAGGTCGTAAGCATGCGGCCGTAGTCCTGCTCGGTCGTGAGCACTTCGTCACCCGGCAGCAGGTCGAGGCCGTTCTGCGCAATCTGCAGCGACTCGCTCGAGTTGCGCGTGATCGCCATTTCTTCGGGGTCGCACCCGAACTCGGTGGCCAGCCGGCGGCGCACTACCTCGATGTTCCGCTCGATCAGCCCGCGGTGATAGACCGGCGCCTGGTTCGAGTAATCGAGATAGCGCTTGTACGCCTCGTGCACCACCGTCGGGCTCGGGCAGCTGTTGCCGTTATTGAGGTTGATCAGCGAGCGATCCAGCGTGAAGGCATTCTGGATGTCGCGCCAGTACCCTTCATCCGCAGCGACGTCTTCAGGCGTTCGGTTACCCAGGGCCCGCGACGATTGCGCGACCAGTTCAATGCTGTTGGAGCCGAGCGCCATGGCAGCAGCACCGGCGGCGCCGGAGATGCGAAGGAAGGAGCGGCGGTTGGTCTTCATGGCGGGATTATAACGGGTGCTGGGGGGCTCGGGTGCTGAGGTGCTGGGGTGCTCGGGTGCGGAAGTGCTGGGGTGCTAGAATCCGCGCATGCGAACCGCATCGTTGGGTTTCTTGGCCGCCGTGTTCCTCCTGACGATTTCAAGCGCCGCCCAGGATCGTGTCGACTTCACCATGGTCGAGAAGATCAAGGCCGAAGGCATGGAGCGGTCGAAGGTGCTCGAGACCTTCGATTACCTGACCACCGTGATCGGTCCGCGGCTCACCAACTCACCCGCGCACAAGCGTTCGGTGGCGTGGACCCAGGAAACGCTGAAGGCCTGGGGCATGAGCGAGGTGCACGCCGAGCCGTTCCAGTTCGGCCGCGGCTGGACGCTCGACAAAGTGACCGTCGAGATGGTCGAGCCCCGGTACATGCCGA
The DNA here is from genome assembly GCA_031392125.1 of Acidobacteriota bacterium. GTDB lineage: Bacteria > Acidobacteriota > Vicinamibacteria > Vicinamibacterales > UBA2999 > 12-FULL-67-14b. The sequence goes on from JANMUX010000465.1 coordinate 1,163, forward strand.
TGATCGGCTATCCGAAAGGCTGGTCGCCGGCGACCGCCGGCCGCGTGGTCGCCGCTCCGGTATGGTTGCCCGGGCTCGAGGCGGATGCGCTGAAGACCCAAGCGGGGAAACTAACCGGCGCGATCCTGATGACCAGCCCGATTCAGGAATACGCGATCCGCGCCGACCGGCCCGCCGCGAGTGGTGACCTGAAGCCGCCGCAACCGGCGCCAACTCGCGCCCCGCAACTGAACGCCGAGCGCCTCGCGGTGCTCAAGACCGCGGGCGTGGCCGTGACCATCGAGCCGAACATCGGCGAGCACGGCACGGTGTTCGTCACCGGCCGCGACATGGGCGCCAACTCGGTGCCGTCAATCGTCCTCGCGTCGGAACACTACAACTTGATCGCCAGGCTGCTGCAACAGAAGGTGCCGGTCAAGCTTGCGGTGGAGATTCAAGCCCGCTACCACGACGAGGATCCGCGGACGCACAACGTCATCGCCGAGATTCCCGGCACGGACGCGTCGCTCAAGGACGAAATTGTCATGGTGGGCGCGCACCTCGATTCGTGGCATACCGGCACCGGTGCCACCGACAACGCCGACGGCGTGGCGACCACGATGGAGGCCATGCGCATTCTGAAGGCCCTCGGCGTGCGGCCACGGCGCACGATTCGCGCGGCGCTCTGGGCCGGCGAAGAGCAGGGCCTGCTCGGGTCCAGGGCCTACGTCGCCGAGCACCTCGCCGGCGACAAGAACAAGGCCGCGCGCGACAAGTTCTCGGTCTACTTCAATCTCGATAACGGCTTCCCGCCAATCAGCGGCTTCTACATGGAAGACAACGAAGCGGCGCGCACCATCATGGCGGAGTGGCTGAAGCCGGTTTCCAGCCTCGGCGCCATCATGCCGGCGCCCGGTCACATTGGCGCCACCGACCACCTGTCGTTTCTCGAGGTCGGCGTGCCCGGCTTCCAGGCGGTGCAGGACTACGTGACCTACGACGTCAGGACACACCACACCAACGCAGATTTCGCAGAGCGCGTCGATCCAGCCGCGCTCAAGCAAGCCTCGATCGTCATGGCCACGGTGCTCTACCAGGCTGCCATGCGCGAGGGCACCTTTCCCAAGCCACCGCCCGTAAAGAAATAACCGATGTTTCCGCGTGCGCTTGGCGTTGTCGCTGCTGCGCTGGTGCTGCAATCGGCGGTCGCGGCGCAAGACTGGCCGCAGATTCTCGGACCGGGCCGCAACGGCATTTACACGGGGGGGCCGATAATCGCGTCGTTTCCGCGCACCGGCCCCCCGCTTTCCTGGAAGCGCGACGTCGGCGCGGGCTTCTCCGGCCCGGCCGTCGCGGCCGGTAAACTCGTGCTGTTCCATCGCGTGAACAATCGCGAGACCGTCGAGGCGATGGACGCGGCCACCGGCAAGACTCTCTGGATCTTTGACTACCCGACCAGTTACCGCGACGACTTCGGCTTTGACGAGGGGCCGCGCGCGGTGCCGGTGATCGCCGGCGGCCGTGTCTTCACGCACGGCGCCGACGGCTGGCTGCATGGGCTCGACTTCGCAACCGGCCGTAAACTGTGGAGCGTCGACACCCGGCGCGTGTTCGACGCGCCAAAAGCATACTTCGGCGTCGCCAGTTCACCGGTGGTCGATGGCGAACGCGTCATGGTCAACGTCGGTGGCAAAAGCGGGGGCATCGTCGCCTTCGACGCCGGCAGCGGCAAGACCTTGTGGACCTCGACCAATGACGAGGCGAGTTATTCAGCGCCGGTGATGGCCGACATTGCCGGGCAACGGACCGCGGTCTTCTTTACGCGCACCGGCCTGGTCGCCGTCGATCCGGCCAATGGCGGGGTGCGCTACCAGTATCGTTGGCGCGCGCGCATGGCGGCATCGGTGAACGCCGCGGCGCCAATCGTGGTCAAGGATCAGATTTTCCTGTCGGCCAGCTACGGCACCGGTGCGGTGTTGCTGCAGGTGGCCAACAACACGGTGAAGCCGGTCTGGTCTGGCGACGAGTCGATGTCGAATCACTACTCGACCAGCGTGTATCGCGACGGCTATCTATATGGCTTCGAAGGCCGCCAGGAATTCGGCCAGAGCCTGCGTTGCATCGAGATGGCAACCGGCAAGGTGATGTGGAACGTCGACGGCTTCGGCGCCGGCACGCTGCTGATCGCCGGCGACACCTTGGTCATCACGAAAGAATCGGGCGAGCTCGTGTTGGCTGCCGTGTCGCCGAAATCATTTCGCCTCAACGCCCGCGCGCAGGTGATTCCCGGCGTGGTGCGCGCCTATCCGGCGCTCGCCGACGGTCGCTACTACGTGCGGAACGATCGCCAACTGAGCGCGTTCGACTTGCGGAGCCGCTAGCCCGGCTCCTTACTGCGGACCGCGCACTGCCCACCGCAACTTGGCCGATGACGCGCGACGGTTGGCGAAGGTCTCGTCTTTCGTCGAGCGAATGACCTCGCGCGCAAAATCTACATACATCCCGGAGCGATGGCCAGCCTGGAAGGCTTTTTTCACCCGGCGATCTTCCCCGGAATGAAAGGTCAGCACCGCCACGCGGCCGCCGGGCGCGAGACACTGCGGCAGGTGCTGCAGCATTGCATCGAGTGCGGCGAACTCGTTGTTCACCGTGATTCGCAGCGCCTGGAGCGTGCGCCGCACCGACATCTTCACGTCAGCCTTGGTCAGGTCCGGCAGCGCCTGATGCAGGCCGAGACGGACCAACCGGACGAGCGCGTGGGTGGTTTCGACCGGTTGGCGCTTCAGGATGCCGGCGATGACGATGGCCTGCGGTTCGTCCGCGTTCTCCTGCAGCAAAGCCGCGAGAGCGGCCTCGTCGCTGCGGGCGAGCAACTGCGCTGCCGATTCACCGCGGCCGGGGTCCATCCGCATGTCGAGCGGGCCGACGCCACGATGGCTGAATCCGCGACCGGGATCGTCATGCTGCATCGACGACACGCCAAGGTCGGCCAGGATCAGATCGACCGCCGGGATTCCCTCGACGGCGAGCACTTGCGGAAGGTCGGCGAAATTCCCATGGTGTGCCACGAAGGCGTCGCGGCCGAACCCGGCCGCCCTGATGCGGGCCTCTGTCAGCGGCAGCTCGCGAGAGTCGAGATCAACTCCAAGCAGGCGCCCGCCCGGCATCAAGGCCGCGAGAAGTGCCAGCGCATGGCCACCGCCGCCCAATGTGCAGTCCACCGCGACCTCACCGGCCCGCGGCCGCAGGCAGCGCAGCACCTCGTTTACCATGATCGGCCGGTGCGACGGAGCTGAGGAGTTCATAGGAGCGGCGGCTAACCGGCGGCCGGCGCGCGCGGTCACACGCGCCTAGTGGCAGATGTTCAGGCCGCGGTCGAGGACCGTGCCGTTCACGTCCTGGAATTCCCACTCGTAGAGTGCGGGTTCCAGCTTCAGCCGCAACAAGCCCTGCGTGGAGAGCAGTACTTCCGAATGCAGGGCGGCGCGGGCGCGAGCGTACGGCGGCGCGCCGCCGGTCCCGGCAATGAATAGCCGAATACCCCTTGCAGGATCCGCGCGCCCGCTCGCATCCTGCGGCGCGTGGCGTTCGTACAGGTGGTCGTGTCCGGCGACGACCACGTCAACGCCCAGGCGATGCATCATGTCCCACAAATCACGCTGCCCTGGATTTGGGCCGTTTGGTCCCGAGCTGTCGAACGGATGATGCATCACGGCCAAAGTGCAACGCGCGGGATTGGCAACGAGCTCCTGTCGCGCCCACTCGAGTTGCGCCGAGTTGCGGGCGTGCGGGATGTTCGAGTTGAGCATCAGCACCTGCCAGGAGCCTGAGCGCACCGTGTAGTAACCGCGCCGCGACGGGCCGGCGCGTTCACCAAAGTAGGAGAAGTAGCCGTCGGCCCCCGCAGTCATGTAGTCGTGGTTGCCGGGAGCCGCCCAGATGCGAGAGCGGAAGCGGCCGAAGTCGGGCTCGAAACAGCGCTGGAACTCGCTCGTCGTGCCATTGGGATAGGCCAGGTCACCGGCGAGAAAAATGTCGCCGCCAAGCAGGGCCATGCGCCGCGACAGCGACGCCATGACCGACGATCCGCACCAACCGGTGTCGCCAAACAGATTGATCCAACTGCTCTGGATTGCCGCCGGCGGCACAGGTGTGGTCGGACCGAGCGGCGTTTCGTTGGTCGGGACTTCGATGGTCACCGGCGGCGTGACCGCGATCGGCGCCGGCGCGGGCGCTGCCGGGGTCGGCGAGGACGGCGAGCCGCCACACCAGGCAGAAAGCACGGCGCACCCCAGGAGCAGGGTTAACCCGAGTGACCGGGGCGTGGGGAGCCGCATCAGTGCAGTTCTGTAACACCGGCCGGATTAAACCCGGCGGCGAGATACCTCGTCTATATTGTGTATCGTGCCCAGGAGCTTCGCAACATTTGTAACGTCCGTTGTGACTTTGCTCTGGTTGAGCTCCGGAGCGCAGGCACAGACTGCGGATGAGTTGTTTGCCGGCCAGTCCCTGCAGCGGCTGGACCTGTGGGTCAACACCGCTGACTGGAACAAGCTGGGCACCGACTTCCAGGCCAACACTTACTACCCGGCCGACCTCACGTGGAATGGACAGACGGCGCGCAACCTCGGGATTCGCTCGCGCGGGCGCGGTTCGCGCAGTGGAACCAAACCAGGGCTGCGGGTCGATTTCAATCGCTACGCGAGCGACCAGACCTTTCTTGGCTTGAAGTCGCTCGTGCTCGACAACCTGACCCAGGATCCGACGGGCCTGCATGAGACCGTGGCGACCGCGTTCTATGCGCGGCTTGGCATTCCCGCCCCGCGCGAGATTCATACTCGCCTCTACGTCAACAACACGTATGCCGGACTCTACGCGATCGTCGAATCGGTCGACAAGGATCTGCTCGCAAGAGTGTTCGGCACGATCGGCGACGACACCCAGAACGATGGCTACTTGTTCGAGTTCAAGTACCAGGACGACTGGCGCTTCGCCAATCTCGGGCCCAGCCTCGACCCGTACAAGCTTCGCTTCGAGGCGACCACGCACGAGTCGAAGAGTGACGAGGACAAGTATCGCGCCATTGAAACGCTGGTGCGATTGACGAACGAGACGCCGGCCGACCGCCTCAAGGACGCCATTGGCGGGCTGCTCGACATCCCGGCCTTCCTGCGGTTCGTGGCGGCGCAGGCGTTCCTGGCCGAGACCGATGGCTTCGTCGGCACCTATGGCATCAACAACTTTTACCTGTACCGGCTGGAAAATCAGGCCGTCCACACCGTCATCGTGTGGGACGCCGACAACGCCTTCTGGGGACCGGAATTTTCGCTCGACGTGTCATGGGCCGGCAACACGCTGATCGACAAGCTGATGGCGGTATCCGAATACCGCGACATTTACCTGGCCGAGGCGGCGCGCGCGGTCGAATTGGCCGAGGCCGACGGATGGCTGGACACCGAGATCATCCGGCAGGTCCAGCGAATCGACACCGCCATGAAGGAAGACCCGCTCAAGCCTTACTCGCAGGAAACCTACGAAGGCGCGGTTGGCGCGATGTTGAATTTCGCGCGAGCCCGCATTACGTTCGCCAAATGCGAGCTCACGCGTGGCCTCGGCAACCTCAGCTGCCGCACTCAGTAACGATAAGCGCCGACCGCTATTTCGTCACGGTGACGACGATGTCCTTCGCGGTGTTGAGCGCGCCATCTGAAGCCAGGCAACGAATCGTGTAGGTGCCCGGATCCTCGAAGTTCGCGGCCACGGTGTACTTGCCGTCGGCCGGAATCGCCGGCGCCATCCAGCGCGGCGCCCACGGTGAGTTGGCTCCTGCGCGGGTGTCTTCCCACACCTTGGCTTGCGCCGGCGTAAAGGTCACCCGGCCGGCGCCGCGATACACGAAGCACGAGTGACGCAGGCCGGTCTGGCTGCCGACGGTAATGGCCGAGGGCGGACGCTGCGCGCCAGGGTCGAATGTCAGGACACCACGAGGCGTCGGCGCCGGTGGCGTGCTGTTGGTGGCGCGGGCGCGCGCCTGGGCAATCAGGCGCGCCTCGCGCGAGTCTGGGCCGAAACGAGGAGCCGGCACGCCGTCATCTTTTGCGAAGGCGATTAAGGTCAGCGGCTGGCCAATCTGCGCGCGCCGATCGCCGCCGTCAAGCGTGAGGGTGGGCGCTTGGTTGGCACGAATCTCCGGACTGCTGATGCCGGCACCAATGGCGCCCTGCTCAGAGGCCTGGACGAGGTTGTCGACCAGCGAATCTTCGCGCAACGTGCCGTAAGCCCGCTCGGTCTTGCCGCGGGTGGTCAGCGTCCACACCAGTTCCTTCTTGCCCCAATCTTTCGGAACGCGCACCTTGAACACGAAGCGATTGCGGCGCGGCAGGAAGCGCGTCGGCTGCCCTTGGTCGGCTTCACCGGGAGAGAAGCTGTTGTCGGCGCCGAGCGGCACGTTCACTTCTTCTTCCCAGTTCCGGTTCATGTAGCCGAACATCATGCTGAACGACCCATCGTCGTTCTTCTCCCAGCCTTCGAACGCGGGAGAAACCGTCTGTCCGCTCGAGTACGACAGCATCTGGGTGCTGGCGGTCTGATACGCAAGCACGATGGTGGCCGCGCCAAGCAGCAGGCGCGCGCGTCCTGATCGAATCATGTCTGGGGTCCCTCGAAAAAGATGAGCCTGACCCGGTGGGGTCAGGCTCCCATTCCAGTTACTGCTGCTGGGCCGTCGGCTTGGCCGGCGGCGGAATCACGTTGCAGAGCGGGCAGCCGATGATCACGTCCGGCCGGTTGGCGCCAAGCTTGCGGCGGCGTTCCGCCATCTCCTGCTGGAACTCGTCGTCGGTCAAGGGCACCGACTGGCCCAGGTCGATAAACATGTTGGCGATCGAGCGGTTGCCCGAGCCCTGCCAGTTGCGCGGGTCGGGAATGTTCTTGTTGTTCGGCGTGTTGTCCATGTAGCCGATGATGTGCAGGATGGTGCCGCGCGGCAGGATCGGCGCGTGGTCATCCTCGTATTCGTACTGGCGCACCCAGTTGTGGTCATAGCCGGCGCAGGTCAGCGTCTGGATGTTGATGCCCCAGATGGCCTCGAGGCACATGCGCTGTCCCGGTGCGTGCAGGTGTGGTTCGAAGGTCGCGATCTTGGTCGGCTGCTGCAAGACCATGTAGGCGTGCAGCTGCTGGTTGGCTTCGTTCGGCTTGATGTCGATGTCGAGGCCGTTGCCGAGGTTGCGCAGCGTGCTGCGCCGAGCCGGCTTGTAGCCCTTCGGATGGAAGCGGAAGCCGAACAGCAGCTTCGACTTCACGTCGGCGCCGCCTGCGTGGAGGTGGGCCGACTGGTAAATGATGCTGGAATTCGCCTTGAGCAGGCGCCCGGCGTTCGGCTCGAAGATGTCGGCGTTGCGGCCCACTTCGTGCACCGGCCAACCGACGGCACCATCGGCGATCGACGCGTCGATCGGGTCGCCGCCGTCGAAGTCGCCGGTCGCCCAGATCAGGTGGTGCCATACGTAGCGCTGGCCCACGGTGTCGCGGCCGGCGGCGTCCTTGGCGAAGTTGTTGACCTCGCGGATTTCAACCGACGCGACGTAGCGGTCTTCGGTCAGCGGGATCTTCGTCGGCTCGAATTCACCCCACCAGTCGGGAGTGTTGGCCTTGACGGTGATCTCGGGGCTTTCGACGATCAGGTCCGGTTCACCGGCGTGCCAGGACGCGCCGTCCTGGAAGATCCGCGCGACCGGCAGGTCGGCGACGTTGCCGCGCGGCGCGCCGGTGTCGGCCCACTTGGCAATCTTGGCGACTTCCTCATCGCTGAGCGACGGGTCGTTCTTGTAATGCTGAATGCCGATGTTCTTTTCGATGTACCACGGCGGCATCACGCCGGCCTTGTCGCGCAGGCCGGTGCGCAGCTTCATGGAACGCGCCCAGGGCCGGGCATCCTCGTAGGTCAGCAGCGACATGGGTGCGACCTGGCCTGGCCGGTGGCAATTCTGGCAACTGCGCTGCAGGATCGGGGCAATGTCCTTGGTGAACGTCACCTCGGGAGTGGGAGCGGCCTGCTCGGCTTTCACTGCGAGCGGCGCAACCACGCCGGCGATCGCGGCGCCAAACAGCACGGTGCCAATCGTCAGGCCCCAGCCAAAGTTTTTTCCAACCGCCATCACACACTCTCCTTCGACAGGTCCGGGAGTTCGATTTCCTGAGGTCACCGATTGTAACAGGGCTGGGCTTGGTTAGGGGGACTCAGTCTAGCCACTCCCGCCCCCCTCGTGGGCGGCGGATGCCGGCCCGTCCCACGGCCGCAACCAGCGAATTTGGCGCGATTTCTAGCACCGCCTGTCATGCTTCGGATACGATTGGCGTTTTCAAGGCGGACCTGTGCATCCTGACCTCCAAGACGCGATTACCTTCCACGAGGCCATCCTTGCGGAAGGCGGCAAGGCCCTCGTCGGTTACGAGAAGCCAAAAATCCTGGCCAACATCGTGTTGCTGTCGGAAATTCCGACCACCTACGACAAGAAGGAGCAGCGCCAGGTCAACTCTGGCAACCTCCTGCTGCGAGGCGTGCCGGGCGTCGGCAAGACCTTCTTTGGCGTGATCCTGGCCGCGATCAGCAACGCCAAGTTCGCGCGCATCCAGGGCCGCGCCGACTTGCAGCCGACCGAAGTGGTCGGCTTCCAGATGATCAACCCGGCGACGGGCGAGCTGACCACCGAGATGGGTCCGCTGGCCGAAGCCGAAGTGATCCTGCTGGACGAAATCAACCGCATCCCGCTCAAGTCACAGAGCGCGTTCCTCGAGGGCCTGCAGGACCGCACCGTAACGGTCGGCAAGAAGACCTACGAGCTGCCGGCGTTCAACTTCGCGATCGCGACGATGAACCCGGTAGAGCTCGGACAGGGCACCTTTCCGCTGTCGGAAGCCGCGACCGATCGCTTCGCGATCATGGTCAACATCGGCTACCTGCCGCCCGAGGAAGAGCGCA
>JANMUX010000036.1:0-19233 GCA_031392125.1 Acidobacteriota bacterium
AAAGTTAACGCCATGCTGATTCACGTAGCCGCTGAGCGCGGGGTTCAGCCGGAACGTGACCAGGTTGTCGAGGGCGATGCCGGTATCTGTGGTCTGCAGGTTCTGCAGGCTGCGCACGAAGATACCGGCGCCAAACAGCAGCAGGAAGCTGAGCGCCACCTGGGCGGCGACCAGGCCCTTCCTGAGAAACAGCGATCCGCCGGTGCCGGCAATGCCGCCGACAGTGTCCTTGAGCGTGGCCCACTGATCGGGGTTGATGGCGCGCAGCGCCGGCAGCAGGCCAAACACCACGCCGGTCAGCAGCGTCAGCGAAAACGTGAAGAGCAGGATGCGCAGGTCCGGGCTCGGCTGGACCAGCAGCGGCTGGTCTGCCGGAATCAGCGAGATCAGGCCTCGCGTCAGCGCGATCGACAGGAAGATGCCGAGGGCGCCACCAATGAACGACAGCAGCACACTTTCGGTCAGTAACTGCCGCACCAATTGACCGCGCGTGGCTCCCAGTGACAGCCGCACCGCGATCTCCCTCTGCCGCAGGAAGCCGCGGGCGATCAGCAGGTTTGCGACGTTGGCGCACGCGATCAACAAGACCAGGCCGACCATGGCCATCAGCACCACCAACGCGGTGGAGAAATCATTACGCAGCGACGAGTAACCCATCGCCGCCTGTTCCACCTTCAGTCGTCCCGTCATGAAACGATCGCGCTGGAACTGCGACCAGTCCTTGGCGCCGGGTAGCGTCATCTCGTGCTGGCGGATCTGCGTGAAGAGTCCCTGCATGGGCCCCTGCGCGGTATCGACGGTATAACCGGGCCTGAGCCGCGCAAACACCTGCACCCAGCGGGTGCGTTCGTCGGCCATCTTGACCCACTCCCACTCGGGCACCACCGCCGGCTTCATCTGAATGGGAACGCGAATTTGCGGCGACCGCGCGGGGTCGATGCCCGCGAAACCGTCCGCCGACACGCCGACGATCGACATCGGGCTGTTGTTGACCAGGATCTTCTTGCCGATCACCGCCGGGTCTTTGCCAAAGCGCGTGACCCAGTAATTGTGGCTGAGCACCACATACGGATGGCCCTGGTAAACCTGGTCGTCCTCCTGCGAATTGAAGACGCGGCCAAGGGCCGGACCCACGCCCAGCATGGTGAAAAAGTTGCCCGACACCATCTCTACTTCGACACGCTCGGTCTGGTTGTCGACGCTGATTGAGGCCGAGGCCAGCCGCCGCGCGAGCACCTCGGCGAGCGGCTCGCCGCGCTTCCGGTACTCCTCGTAAATCGGATACGAGTGCATCCGCGACCCCATGTTGCTGCCGCTATGCGGGCCCTCCTGATAGAGCATCACCAGTTCGTCCGGGTTCTTGACCGGCAGCTTGCGCAGCAGAATCTGGTCGATCAGCGTGAAGATGGCCGTGTTCGCGCCAATCCCGAGGGCCAGCGACAGGATGGCCACGATCGAGAACAGGGGGCTGTGGAGCAGGCCGCGGAAGGCGAGCTTGAGGTCGTTCATGCCAGGGGTTAGACGGGCCGGCCCCAAACAGGGTTGGGACGGATTCTAACTACGGAGCACCTAGCAGCACGAATGGCGCCCACAGCGCCGGGCGCTCCTGCAACGTCACCGAACCAGCCGGTGTGCGAACGACAATCTCACCCGCCCGCAATCTCCTGATGATCTCGAGCTGCGCCGACCGCAACGCACCGGCGCGACTTCCGCTGCGGCGCCACGCGGCATAAAACGCCGGCAGCAGGATGCTGGCGGTCTCATCGGGGGCATCCCACACGGTCGCCATCAATGACGGGGCGCCCGCATAGGCGAAGGCGCGCGACAGGCCGATCACCCCATCACCGCTGATGCGGCCACGCGCGGTCCGGCACGCGCTCAGCACCACCAGTTCCGCGTCGAGCTTCCACTCATAGACTTCTGCGGAGGTCACCCGTCCGTCTTCGCCCGCTCCCGCCGTCAACGCCAGGAACGAATCCAGAGGTCCGGCGTCCGAGACCACGGCGTGCGTCGCGAAGTGCAGGATGCGCGCCGACGGCGCCGCCTGCTTCACCGCCGCCTCGGTGGCAGCGCCGCCGGTAAGCACGCTCACGGTCCGCGGCGCCAGGCCCCTGGCGATGGCCGCCACCTCGGCGCGAGCACCCATCAGGCGCGGCAGGCCATCGCGAGTTCGATCCACGGCCGGGTCCGCCACCAGCAGAGCACTGCGGTCGCCCGAGCCCTGAACCCGCGGGTTCGTCTGATCAAGCACGGACATCGAGGTGACGTAATGAAGTGCGTGGCGCTCGACGAGATAGCGCCCCGTCGAGTCCCGCAACGCCGCGAACGGCAGCCGGAAGAGCGGGCCATGAGGCACGATGGTGAGCAGGCTGCCCGCCACAGCCGGCAGCCATGCGTGGATTGGCGCAATGAGTTGTTCGTAGAGCACCCGCGCCGGATCCACTTGGTCCTGGCGCGGCGGGCCTCCGGCCTCAGCCATTGCATCGATCAGCGATCGCGCGCGATTGGCGGTCAGCTCGAGCCGACGGCCGTGCACGATGCCGTCCGCACTCATGACCCAGACATACGCCTCATCCGGCGCAATCCAGTACGACACCAACGTCGAGCGCAGACCCGCAAGGGACACACGCATCGCGTCGTGGGACATCGGTCCGGCGGCGATCAGTCGTCGCTGTTCTGCCTCGCGGGCGTCCGAGGCCGACGCCACCGCAACGTCCCGGCTCGCCAGCAGATCGAGAAACGCGCGCGCCCGCGCGCGCTCGCTCACGTCCAGCGCTTCAGCGTGACGGCCGAGGCGCGTCAGCACATGAATGGTCGATGTGACGAACGCGCCGATGGTGTCCGAGAAATTCTGGCGGAACCGGTCCTCGGGTGCGAGGTTGGCCCGCATCTGCTCGACGACCGCGAGCGCCTCGGCATTGTCGCGATAGGCCGCCTCAACATGGCCAAGCGACAGTTGGCAGTCCGCCCGAACGCCGAGGCTGTGGGCAATTTTTTCTGGATCGCCAACGGCCCGCGCCGCGGCCACCGCCTCCTCGGCCTCGGCCAGGGCGGCTGACGGTTGTTTCAACCGCAGGTGGGCGCGAGCCAGCGTCAGCAACCGAACCGGCTCCTCTGACGGGAGGCCCGCTTGATCCGGCGCGAGCAGCGGGAGCGCCCGCCGCGGTTCGCCGAGCTTCACGTACGAGTCCGCGAGGTTGGTGCGAAGAAACGCGATTTGCCTCGCCACGCCGGCACGCTCGGCCAGCGCCAGCGCCTGCACCGAGTGACGGAGCGCGTCGCGTTGCCGGCCGCTGCCAGCAAGCGCCACGGCGATTGCGTTCTCGCTTTGCGCGGCGCCGCTCAGATCGCCGAGAGCGACCTGGGTGTCGAGCGCCAGACGGTATTGCCTGATGGCTTCATCGGGCAAGCCATGGAAGCGGTAGCTGCGGCCCATGCTCGTCAGCAGCCGGGCGAAGGAGGCCTGATCCTTCGGGGCTTGGAGGAGAGGGAGGGCCTGGCGGAGCTTCTCTAACGAACGCCCGTACCGGCCCTGGTTGAATAGGATGTCCCCCAGCTGATGCAGCAGGCGGCCCTCCGTCGTTGGATCCGGCGCGCGGCTGAGCGCGGCCAAGCCTCGTTCGACCAGCAGCTCCCGCTCTTCCCACGAGAGTCGTCCAGAGAACGTGAGGCTGCGCATCGTGTCGGCCTGTTCGCGAAACGCTCCCGCGCTCTCGAAGGCGGCAGCCGCCGCGGTGTATGCCTCCTCCATCTGCGGCCAGTCGGCCTTGTAGAAAAAGGCGAGACCACGGCCCTGAAGCGCGCGACCGATCTCGAGTCGAGCTCCGTTGGCCTCCGCCAGCCGCAGCGCCTCGGCAAATTCCTGCAGGGCGCGGTCGAATTGCCGCGCGTCTACGGCACGGAATCCCTCGGCCAGCTTGTCGGTGAGCGTGCGCTCCTGGAACGCCCGCGCGGTCGATCCGGCGACGATCAAGAACCCAAGAAAACCGAAGACGAAGGCGCGCGTCAGCGCACGGTGGCGCGGCACGATTGAGCTTGATAGGGTCCGGAGGTCGCGCACAGCTTCACCAGGGTCTGGCGGCCTTCATCGCGTCCCGCGGCCAGGCGCGCCCGGGCGCCATAGTACTCCGCATCCGGTAGCCACTCCGTGCCGCTCGCCAGGCCGAGGGCGCGATCGAGCGGCGCGATCGATTCGTTGGCCTGCCCCGCCAACAGCCGTGCAATGCCCTCGTAGAGCGGCGGCTCCGCTGCGTCGGGAAACGTCGCGCCGAGATCGGCCAGGCTGGTGGCCGCCTCAGGAAAGCGCCCGGCCCGGTAGGGCTCAATCGCGAGGTTGAACGCCTCGAGGAAAACCTGGTTGCTGACCGGACCTCTATTCGTGACGGCGCGATTCTGGGCGACACGCACGGCAAGGGGCTCGATCGGGTCGATCGGCTCCACGCGCAGGGGGGCGGCCGTTGTCGTCGGAGCCGATTCATCGCCGGGTGCAGGACGGGCGCCGCGGTACAACAGTCCAACGGCAGCGCCGATCACCAGCATCGCGGCGATCGAAGCCGGCCAACTGCGCAGCGAGGTGCGAAAGGGCGACCCCGACCGCGCCGATGCCCCTAGCGCCCGGCTCTCGATCGCAAACATCGCCAAGCCCTGGTAAACCGTCGCGCAGGCGGCGCAGCGGGTGATGTGCTCCCGGGCGGCCTCGCGCTCAGCGGCCGGTAGCGTGCCGTCAAGCAGCGCCTCCCAGGCCGTCTCCGTCAGATGGGAAGACGGCGGCGCGGTGCCGCGGTACGCCGAAGCAAGTCGGTCGTTATTCATCCTCGGTCTCCAGCTTCAAAATCCTCCGCAGGTCGAGCATGCCCCGGCTCACGAGGTTGCGAACCCGGTTGTAGGACCAGCCGGTCAGCCTGCCGATTTCTGCCGCGTCGAGCCCGATCAGGTGCGCCCTTGCCGCCCGCCGGCGATCGGCCGGCAATTGCTGCAGCGCCGCCTCGACCGCCTGTCCCAACTCCCGCGCTTCGAGCGACGACAGCGCACTGACCTGCGGGCTCGGCAGTTCCATGTGCTCGTCTTCGAGCGATTGGGAGCGGCGGGACGCTTCGCGCATCAGCAACCGAATCGCCTCGCGGCGCGCCACACTAAAAATGTAAGAGGTGGGATCCTCGATCGGTTGCTCACGCTTCAACCGCTTCCACAGCGCGAGAAACACCTCTTGGGCGATGTCGTCCTGAAGCTGGCCCGTCAGGTAGGGACGGCCGCTGACCCGGGCGATCACGCGGCGAATCAGGCCGGAGTAGTCGCGAACGAGCTGCTCGAACTTGGGATCCTCAACGCCGGCCATGGGGCGAGGGGATTGTAGCCGACCGGTCTGCCGGGGATGCCGTGAGCAAGATTCGAGGGACTCCCCCTCTTCAGGGTATGGAACAAGCCCGCATGTCCACTGACACCCGCGCACGAACGGCGATTCGGCTCGCGAGAGCCGCGGCCATGGCTCTCGTTCTCGTCGCGATCGGACCGGTGAGCAGGCTCGCCGCAGAGGCCGGCGCAAGACCTCCGGCCCAGACCGTTGATGTGACGATCCTCACGCCCAGGGACGGCCTGGCCGTGAACGCCGCGGTGCTCGAGATCCAGGCGCTGGTCGAGGCACGGCGCGGCGACGATGACGTCTCGAGCGGATCGCTGCGGTTAGACCTGGCGATCGATGGCGTGAATGCGCAGACCCTCGATCCGACCGTGTGTCGCGGGCCAATTGCCGCCGGCTTTCGCGCCAGCCTGACCGACCTCGCGCCGGGGCCGCACGTCGCGACGGTCACCGCGCGCAGGAAATCGCGGAGGGGGACTGTACAAAGCGCGGCGTCGTTCGCCTTCGTGATCGACCGGTCCCTGCCGGTCCGCGAGACGAACCGAATCGAGGCGGCGGCGACCCCCGCGCCTTTCGCCTGTTTATCGACACCTGACTTCGATGCGGACGACGACAATCGAAGCGACGACTTCGACGCGCGCTTTGCGACGCTGCGGGGCAGCTTCGTGCCCAATGCGATCAGCACTGGCCTCGATCTCCGACGCGATCGAGTGGTCCTGGCGCTTGACGACCAGATCGTGGTGATCGAGCCGGGCGCGTTCGTCTGCAAGGCGCACAACCGCTGCCGCTTCACGGATAAGACTGGCGCGTTGGTGCGCAGCGTCCGCTTGGAACAGAAGAAGAACGGACGCTGGACGTTCACCATCGCCACGCGCCATCGCCCCTGGTCGGTCCGCTCGCTATTTCTCCGTATCGGCGCGAACTGGGGCGGCCTCGACTTCGCCCGCGATCGATACGTGGCCGCGCTCGAGCCGGCATTGGATGACGCGCATCGTGCGACCGCGATCATCGGCAGCAGCGGCGGAGTCCTGCAGGCCACCGATGCCGCCGGCGTGATCATCACGTTAACCGTCCCGCCCGGTGCGCTCACGACCGAGACGACGCTCACGATGACGCCACTCGCCGCCTCGCCCCTCGTCAGTGCGGCCGAGGCGATCCATCCCGGCGTCAACCTCGAGCCGGACGGCCTGCAGTTCGCCGAGGCAGCCAGGCTCGCGTTTGATTTCAGCCACACCGCGACGGTCATCACCGACGAGCAGGCCATCCACCTGCTGACGTCGCCGATGACGAAAGTCCCGCTGTATGGAACAATCGATGTGTCGAGCCGGGTACTCACCGCCGAGATTCATCACTTCAGCACCTACGACCCCTCGGCGCCGACCGCGGCATTCGAGGACCTGAAAGCGTGGGCCGATCCCATTCTCACCGCCGCTGGTCAGCCGACCTTTGCCGAGTTGGAAGCGCTCGTCGCGCTGGCGCGCGCGCAGATGGCGCTGGGGTGCACGGTGGATTGCATCGATCTCGGGACCGTGGTCGCCACGCTGTCTGACGACATCGCGGCGTTGGTGACGGCCTCGTGTGCGGCCGACGCGGCGCAGCCCACTGACGCGATTCTGACGCGATGGCTGAAGCTTGACACCCTCGGCCAGCAGATGGGGGCCGATACGACCCCGATTCGGCCGTGCCTCCAGTCGATTCTTCGGCAGCTGATCGTGGACGCCGGGCGCGCGGCCAGCGCCAACCCCTCGGCGGCGACCTTCCATCGGCTGGCGCTGCCGTTGCGGGTGCGGGCCGACGCTCTCGGATTCACGGATCTGTCTAGGCTCGCCCTCGTGCAGCTTGACGGCGCGATCCGGGCGCTGATCGCCCAGGCTGCCGCCGTGTGCCCGGTCGATCCCGTGGCTGGCAAAGCGCGGTTGAACAGCGCGCTGCTTTGGACATCGTTCGTTGACCTGGATCCGACCATCGACTCGTCGCTGACGCGCGATCTGCTCACCGCGATCGAAAACTGCCGCGCGGCAGTCAGCGGTGGCACGATCACCGCCACCGTTCTGGCGGGGTCACATGTTGTCGGTAGCGACACTCACTTCAATTACACCGAGGGCGATGTGTGGTGGCAACGGATTTGGCTTTACGCCGACGTTGTCGGACCGCAGACACTTTCGGCTTCGTTCGGTGGGGCGTCGATCAGCGTGTCGATCACTCAGCCCTCCCCGAACGTGATCGCGATCGACGCGACCATCGCGAACGCGGGGATTGGGCCCGACATGTATGGCAACAGCGCCATCAAATCGGCAGCCCTGATTCTCCTGAACATCACCTCGAGCGGGCCCGGCACATTAACGACCGTTGATGACTTTGCGACGTGGCGAAAGAGCGGCACCTGCCAGGGGGCCATTCTGGGGCCGTCGGGCTTGTTTGGATCAGGCGACTGTCAAGGCAGTGGCAGGCTGCTCACGATCACGTTCACACCGCAATAGAGTCACCATTGCCAACCCTGAACCGATTTCCTCCGTCTTACGTAATCAGAACAGGGTGCCTAAAGTGCTCAGGGTGCCTAGGGTCCTAGCTAATCGGTCGTCGGAGGCTTCATGTCGTTTCTGAATCGTCTGTTGGGGAAGAGCGAACCGCCGAAGCAGCGTGTGCAAGTCTGCGTCGAATGTGGCATGCCGGTGGCAGACCACAAGAA
The DNA here is from genome assembly GCA_031392125.1 of Acidobacteriota bacterium. Classification (GTDB taxonomy): domain Bacteria; phylum Acidobacteriota; class Vicinamibacteria; order Vicinamibacterales; family UBA2999; genus 12-FULL-67-14b. The sequence goes on from JANMUX010000036.1 coordinate 8,046, forward strand.
CTGGTGCTCGATTCTGCAGGGTCAGAACGAAATGAAGCTGAAGGCGGCCGCCAAGCAATCGGCGTGACCTGATTGCTCGATGGCACGCGAGTAGCAGTGGCCTCAGCGCCGGAGGCCCACGTGTCAGAGCGTAGAGAAGACGACTCGCCCGATTCCGATCCGCTGTTGTTGTTCGCGACCGAGCCTGCAACAGTCGACCTGCCGGCGACGTCACCGGAAATCTCTAAGAAAATCGAACCGTCGTCGCCACCACCCGAAGTGGCCGCCCTGCTTCATCGCGCTGAAACGGCCGAGCGATCGCTGCGGGAGTCGAAGCGGGAAGTCGCGGCGCTGAAGCGGCAGATGGCGACCTTAGTCACCGTCGCCACGGATAACCGAAGGCCCAGCCGGCCGGTTGTCGCGCTCGGACTCGCGGCCGCCGCCCTGATCGCCGTTTTCACTCTCGCGTGGCGTTACGAGGTTCCGGCTGCCGCACCGCCAGTTGTGATCTCTGCGCTAGCGCCTTCACCATCACCAACGCCCTCACCAGCATCAGCGATCCCAACAGCTGCAGCGCCCGAGCCGATGCCCGAGCAGCAGGCGCCCGAGCCGCCGGTAACCGCGTTCGAGCAGCCAAAAGCCATCGTCTCGCCAACACCCTATGCCACGGTCGCGACGACCAGGCCCTTGCCGGTTCGCCGTGTTCCGGTGCGATCGCCCGAGCAGGTTGAACCCGAACCGCGGCGGGAATACGTCGGCACGCTGTCGGTTGATGCGGTGCCTGCGGGGGGCGAGGTCTTCATCAATCGCAAGAGCGTGGGGAGAACCCCGGTCCTGTTGCCAGGACTACGCGCCGGGTCGCACCTGGTATGGATTCAACGCGAAGGCTATCGGCTGTTCACGAGGGTCGTGCTGGTGCCGGCCGACAAGGTGTCGCGGGTCAGCGTGGCGCTCGAGCCGATAAATCCGGCGCCGGTGCGCCCTTAACGCCCATCGCGTCCTATCCCGTCCGCATCGTCAGACTGTGAGAAGCCGGGCTGCAGCGATAAGCTAACGGCTCGACTATGACCACTGCATCCAATTTGAGCCAAACGATGTTCGGCGCGAGCACCACGCGCGTCCTGGCGACGCCCGCCCTTATCCAGGCGATGATCGATTCCGGCGAGGGGATCAGCGACTTGGTCTTGTCTCCGGGGCGACCTCCCCAAGTGGAACGCCACGGCGACCTGATGCCCGTGGTGATCGCCGAAATGCCGATGCTGCGGCCTGAAGACACGGCCGGGGTCGCCTGCGACCTGATTAACGGCAACGAGCACGTGCTCACCACGTTGAAAGAGCAGGGGGCATGCGACCTGTCGTTCTCGCTGCCCGACCGCTGCCGCTTTCGCGTCAACATTTTCAAGCAGCGCAACACCTTCGCCATCGTCATGCGGATGATCGCGTCGCGCATCCCCAGCATTGCCGAGCTGAACCTGCCGATCGCGATTGCAGACACGGCGACGTTGAAGAACGGCATTGTGCTCGTCACCGGCCCGACGGGCTCGGGCAAATCGTCGACGCTGGCTGCCATCATCGACTTGATCAACGAATCGCGTGCCGAGCACATTCTGACTATCGAGGATCCGATCGAGTTCTTGCACAAACACAAGAAGGGCACGGTCCATCAACGCGAACTCCATAACGACACGCCAACCTTCGCCCTGGCGCTGCGCGCCGCGCTCCGGCAGGCGCCGAAGGTGATTCTCGTCGGCGAAATGCGTGATCGCGAAACCATTGAGATTGCGCTGACGGCGGCCGAAACCGGCCACCTGGTCTTTTCGACCCTTCACACCATCGACGCCTCGAAAACGGTGGAGCGCATCGTCGGCACTTTCGAGGTCGCCGACCAGCAGGCGGTGCGCGCCCGGCTCGCAGCCTCGTTCCGCTATTTCATTTCGCAGCGGTTGATCCCGAAAAAGGGCGGCGGTCGCATGGCGATCATCGAGATGCTGAAGTCGACCATGCGCACACGCGAGTACATCGAGAACGGCGAGAAAGAAGGGCGGTCGCTGCTTGACGCCATGCGCGATGGCGGCCTCGACGGCATGCAGTATTTCGACGGCGAGCTCGAGAAGCTGGTCCGCAATGGCTCAATCTCGCCGTCGACGGCATACCTTTACGCCACCAACGCCGGCAACCTGCGCGTGCAGCTTGCGGACGTGCCCGACGAGGATTCCCTGATCACGCGATAGGGTCTTGAGGTCCTCAAGCCCCTAGGACCCTAAGCCCCAAGACCCCAAGACCCCAAGACCTACTCAGACCTGAGCGCCTGCATCACATCAACCCGCGCCGCTCTCGCGGCCGGCATCAGCGATGCGAGCACGGCCGCAGCAATCAGCAGCACGGCAGCTCCGGCGAGCGGCAGGGGACCAGGGATGCTGAGCTCCCCGATGAAGCCGCCCGCGAACCTTGCCAGCGCCAGGCCAGCGACCACGCCGGCCGCTACTCCCAGGCTGGCGATTATCGCGCCCTCCCCGAGAATCCGCGCCAGCAGGCTCGACGGTGTCGAGCCGATCGCCAGCCGCACGCCAAACTCGCGCGTCCTGGCACTCACCGAGAACGCCAGCACGCCGGCGACACCCACCACTGCAATCGTCAGCGCCACCGCAGCGAACCCGCCGAACACCAGCGCGTTCAGTCGATTGGGCGCCAGCACTTCGGCACGCACATCGTCGAGCGTCGCGGCCTGTTCTACCGGCTGTTCCGCCGAAAGGTCGCGAATGATCTTGGTGACCGGCGGAACCAGCCCGTAGGGATCCGACTTCGCGTGCACGAACAGCCGGCCCTGGAACATCTCTTGTTCCATTGGGTGGTACACCGTGACCGTCGCTTCGGGCACTACGTTCTGGTCGTCGAGGTCGGCGGCAATGCCGACAATGCGGCGCGGTCCGTTGTTGACGCCGATGAACTTGGTGACCGGATCGGTCCAGAGGAGATTTCGATTCAAGGCATCCTGGTTCGGGAACATGCGCTTGGCGAGGCTCTCGCTGACGATCACGACCTTCTCGCTGTCGGTGCGATCGTCGGCGTTGAAGTCGCGACCGGCGACGATGGGCACGTTGAGCGAGCGGAAGAAGCCAGGCGACACCGTGCGGAACATCGCGCGCGGATCGTCTTCGCCATCGGCCTTCTTGTAGCCTTCGACAGTGAACTGCGCGTCGAACCACGAGCCGGCGTCTCGCCACGGCACCACAGTGCCGACCGCAACCTGTTCGACGCCTGGAAGCTCGCCGATGCGGCGAATCACTTCCCGGTAGAAAGGGAGAATCTGCGCGGGCGGGCGCTCGTAATTGACCGGCACGTTCAGCACCAGCACGTTGCGCGTGTTGATGCCGGGAGACGACGATTGCAGGGCGACAAGTGTCGTCACCAACATGCCGGCGCCGGCGAGCAAGACGAACGATGCAGCGATCTGCGTGACCGCGAACAGGCGCAAGCGGCGATTGGTTCCGGCGGTGATGCGCCCGCTGCCGCTCGAAAGGCCAAGGCCACTGGACGCTTCGGCCGAGGGCAATCGTGGCACGAAGGCGAGCAGCACGGCGGCCACCAGCGCCAGGCTGACGCCTACCCAAAGCAGCGTCGAATCAACCGACAGGTCGAGCGCACGAACTGAGTAGCGCGAAGCGTAGCGTGCCAGCACGGCCACCATCGGCCGCGCGATCAGCACGCCGAGAATGGCACCGGCTCCGCACAGCAGCAGGCTTTCGGCCAGTAGCGTCCGGCGCAGCGCCGCCCGGCTCGCGCCGAGCGCCGTTCGAATCGCCAGCTCCCCTTCCCGACGCACCGACCGCGCGAGAATCAGGTTGGCGACGTTCGAGCAGGCGATCACGAAGATCAACGCCGACGCGGCGAGTAACACCAGCAGGATAGTCCTCGCGGGCGATGTGATTTGATCGCGCAGTTGCACGGCTTCGATCCGGAAGTCATCCTTCACCGGATAGTCTTCGCGGTGTTCCTGCAGCATCGCGCCGTGGGCAGTCCGCAGTTCGGCCCGTGCGGACTCCAAGTCGGCGCCCGGTGCCAGCCGGCCGAACAATTCGGTCATCCGGTGCACGCGGCCGTCGACCATGGTCGCGTCCATGTGATGCGAGCTGGTTACGACGTTGGCAATCAGTTCGGTCTGCGCCGGGTAGGGAATTGAAGGCTCCAGAACGCCGACGATGACGACAGCGCGATCGCCGAGCTTGATGGTCTTGCCCACCACGGAGGGGTCGCTGTCGAGGCCCGTACTCCAGAAACGGTGCGTCAGCACCGCCGCTGGCGCCGCTGACGGACCGTCATCTGTCGCATCGAGAAGGCGCCCAGCCACCGGCCGGAGCCCCATCACGTTGAAGTAGTTGCCGCCCACCACGCCGGCCCGGACCACACGCGGTTCACCGAGGCCCACCAAGGTGAACTCGACCGTGGAGAAGTCACCGAACGCCGCGATCGTCTTCACCCGCGAGCGCAGGTCCCGGATTTCCGGCACCGAGAAGTTGGCATTCTCGGTGTTGCGGCCCTTGGCGCTCTGGCGAATGTAGATCAGCCGCTCTTCGTCGTCGTTCACCAGCGGTTTCAGCAGCACACCGCGAACCAGGCTGAAGATGGCGGCGTTGGCGCCAATGCCGAGGGCGAGCGTCAGGATCACCGCGACGGCGACTCCCTTGACGCGTCCGAGCGAACGAAGCGCGACGCGGAGGTCGGTGAACAGGCTCATGACCGCTGCAACTCCATGGCGAGATCTTCCAGACGGTCGTAGCTACGGGCCGCGCCCTTTTCCATGCCGGTGCCGAGCACCATATCGCGCACTTCCTTCGACGGATAGGCGCAGGTCGCGGTCAGGCGGGTCTTGCCGTTCTCTTCGGTAAGCAGGCTGGTGACGACCGACTCGGCATCAGGAAAGGGCTCGAAGATTTCGGTGAATACGAGGCGACCCGGCGCTTCAATCTCGCGGTAGACACCATGGAACGCCGCTTCCCCATTGGGGTGAGCATTGACGAAGCGCCACTTACCGCCGACCCGGAAGTCGATTTCGCATACAGGCACCGAGTACCCCTCGCCAAGGTTGCCCCACCAGCGTTTGACGTGCTCCGGCTTGCTCATCGCCTCGAACACCAGCTGTCGGGGCGCGTTGAACAGGCGCGTCATGACGATCTCGTGGTCCGAGGGCGTCGAAACCTGGAAGGTGTGGCTATTTGCTGCGGGACTTACGACCATGTGAAGGCTCCTTTTTCTGCAATTCCTGCAAGTAGTTGTCGAGGCGATCGAGGCGCTGTTCCCAGAGATGCCGGTAGTGCTCGGCCCAGTCCGCCACTTCCTTCAGCGGACCGGCTTCAATGCGGCAAGGACGCCACTGGGCTTCCCGGCCCCTTGCGATCAGTCCGGCACGCTCGAGCACTCGCAGGTGTTTCGAGACGGCAGGCATACTCATGTCGAACGGTTCGGCCAGTTCAGTGACCGAGCATTCGCGGGTGACGAGACGGGCCAGAATGGCCCGCCGGGTCGGGTCGGCAAGCGCGGCGAAGGTGGAGCTCAGTTGATCAGCGGGCATATGTAATAAACCTACGAGTTAATTAACCTAATGGTTTAATACCGCGGACCCCCGGCCGATGTCAAGCGGCGAACGTTTTCGCGTCCGTCGCTCGGCGCATTCGGAGGCGGCCTGGTTCAGACTCCCATCCCTTACCTAAACGTCGAACCAACTCGCTCAAGATCGACACGACCTGCCACAATTTCGTAAGCGATAGATAACAAGCGACTTAACCCGTGAGGGCGACGCCCATCCCGGTCCGCCCTGGCGTGAACGCCATTGCCACGGCACCCCGAGAAAGGATTAGAGTGCGCTCATGAAGCACCTAGCCACCGTCATCGCCCTGTTGCTTCTCCTGGCCGGCTCGCTCTCAAGCCAGCCGCTGGAGAAGAGAGCCCTGGTGCTCGAGGATTACTACCGGATCAAGACCATCGGCGACGTGTCGATTTCGCCTGATGGCACTCGGGTGGCGTTTACGCAATCCACCAGGATCGAAGACGACAACACCACTGCGATCGAAACGTACGTAGCCAACGTCGATGGCTCAGGCTCGCGGCGCATCACGCACAACGGTGCCAACGTAGCGGGTCCAAGATGGACTGACGACAACCAGCTCACGTATTCACTCAACGCCCGCGTTGCCAGCGCCGTGTTCATCGGACCCGGCGCTCCGCCCACTGCGCCGAGCGTGTCGGCCATCGCCGGCCGGTGGACGGTCGCGATAGACCGCCCGGACGCCACGCCGGTGGTCGCGGCCGCAGCGATGCCCGGCGTCCTTAGCGCCGACGGCCGCTGGCGTGCTCACGCCCGGGACGGCGACCGCGCCGCGGCGACGCCAGTGACCGGAACCGAGTTTGAGAAGCGCCATCTCAGCCGCTTTCAGGGGCGCAGCTTCGACTGGATGCGCTTTCAGCAGGACGGACAGGACTACCCGCTGGCCGATCCGCGTCTGCGTCCGGCCGCCGAGATCACCATCACACCCGCCGCGGGCGGAGCGGGCAAGCCGCTCACTGCGCTCGGCATGCGGCCCGCGAACCTTGCGTGGCATCCCAGCGGGTCGCTCATTGCGTTCACCGCCGACGAGTCATGGCGTGATGAACAATCGTACGAAGATCCCGACATCTACACCGTGACCACTTCGGGCCAGGTAAACCGGCTCACCACCGACGGTTACGTGTGGAGCTCGCTTGCATACTCGCCCGATGGCCGCTTCCTGCTCGCGGAGCGGACGTTTGGCACCGACATGATCATCCAGCAGAAACTCGCCCACGGCGGCTCTGACGATTTGCTGCTGTGGCCCGCGGACTCAGCCGGCGGCGGGGCGGCGATCAACCTCACGGCGTCCTGGGATCTCGAGCCGAATGCGCCGCGCTGGTCGCCCGATGGCCGTCACGTCTACTTCGTGGCCGAAAAAGGCGGCACCACGCACCTCTTCCGAGTCGCCGCCCGCGTTGGCGCCGTCGTCGAGCAGGTGACGCAGGGCGAGCGGCGCCTGAACGGCGTGACCTTCGACCAGGCGATGACGAAGATCGCCTACACCGTAGGCACCTACGACGCGCCCTCGGAGGTCTGGACGGCCAACATCGACGGTTCGTCCGAAAGGCGAATCACCAATCTGTCTGCGGAGATTCGCGACACCATCGGCATCACCAGGACCGAGCGCCTGACGTGGCGCAGCATGGACGGGACCACGATCGAAGGCTGGCTCACGCACCCGCACGGCTTCGACCGCGCGAAGGGACCCTACCCGCTGGTGGTGTTCAATCACGGCGGACCGCACTCCGCAGTCGGCTACGGCTTCAACTTCAAACAGCAATACTTTGCCGCCAATGGCTACTTCGTGCTCGACACCAACTTCCGCAGTTCCACCGGCTACGGCGACGCGTTCAAGTGGGGTACCTGGGGTGCCTGGGGCACCAAGGACGGTCAAGACGTGGTGTCGGGCGTCGACTTTGTGCTGGCAAACTACCCGGTCGAGCGCGCCAAGGTCGCGACCATGGGCCACTCGTACGGCGGCTTCATGACCAATTGGCTGATCACGCAGTATCCCGACCGGTTTGCTGCGGCGGCCTCGGGGGCCGGCATCTCAAACTGGTTCAGTGACTACGGCACGGCCGACATCTACCGCACGAAAGAGACCGAGTTCTTCGGCGCGCCGTGGGACGAACGCGCCATCGCGCCCATGATCGCCCAGTCGCCGCTGATGCAGGCAGGCAAGGTGCGGACGCCGACACTCTTCATCCAGGGCGAGCAGGATCAACGGGTGCCCTACGAGGAGGGTGAGCAGATGTACTTCGCCGTGCGGCGCCAGGGGGTAGCCGCCAGGATGATCCAATACGCCGGCCAGCCCCACGGCATCAGCGGACACTGGAACAACGTGCACCGCATGCTCAACGAGCTGAAATGGATCGACACCTACATCAAGAAAGGTAATGCGAGTACTACCTCCGCGAAACAATAGCCGCGCGACAGGGTCGAAGACCGCCGTGCTTAAATAGCAGGCATGAAGTACGCCTGCCTGGTTTACCTCGAAGCCGACAAGCTGCGCGCGGTGCCTGACCGCGAGTGCCTGGACTGCGGCGATGCCTTTCGTGCCGATGGCGTGATGACTGGCGGCGAAGCGCTGCACCCGGTGACAACCGCTGCCACCGTCCGCGTGCGTAACGGCAAGCTGTCGGTTACCGATGGTCCGTTCGCCGAAACCAAGGAGCAACTGGCCGGGTTTTATCTGCTCGAGGCCGCAAGCCTGGCAGAGGCGATTCAGCTGGCGGCCAAGATCCCACCCGCGCGGGAAGGCAGCATAGAAGTGCGGCCCATCCGCGAACTCGAACCCTAAGCCAGGCGCTTCAAGTCCCTGACCGTGTTCCCGCCAGCCTGGGTTTCCAGTTGCTTGATCAGCGTGGTCAGTGCAGCGTTAACGGGACAGGAAATACCGTATTGCGCCCCGAGTGCCACCACGGCGCCGTTCAGGTGATCGATCTCCGTGCGCCGGCCCTTCTGCAGATCCTGCAGGGTAGAGGCAATCGTGGCCGCCGACGCGAACACGTGGTCGATCAGCTCCATGAAGTCGACATCGAAGGTCACGCCATCGGCCGCCGCGACTGCCAGGCACTCGTCGATCACCAACTGCTTGATCGGCGCCAGCTTCGCATCGACGATGCCCCCTACCGTCGACCCGGTAATCGCGGTGATCGGGTTGATCACGCAGTTGAAGACAACCTTCCGCCACATCGCGGCCTTCATGTCAGGAATGACCCGGCCGTCGAGGTTGCTCGCGGACAACACCTCCGCAATCGCCGCCGCCCGTTCGTGCGCCTCGACCAGCGTGTAGCCGGCCACGGTGTGCTCAACGACGCCAGGCCCGCGAAGTATCGCGCCGACCTGTGTGATCGCCCGTAACGTCACCGCGCGGTCACCCACCAGGTCGCGGACGAGACGCTCGGAGTAGAGGCCGTTCTGCACACACAGAATGGTCACTGACGGCGTCAACAACGGGACGATCGGCGTGATGGCTTCGACCGTGCTGCTGACCTTCGTGGCCAGGATGATCAGCGTGCCTGGCTCGACGGTGTCGAGGCTCGTCACGGCTTTCACGGGAAACACCCCGGAGTGAATCGAACCCTCGATGCGGAGGCCGCGATCGCGAATTGCCTCCATGTGCGCCGCGGTCCCAACGAGGGTGACGTCATGACGCGACGAAAGCTGGTAGCCGTAAGCGCTGCCAATCGCGCCTGCCCCCAGCACGACGATATTCACGCGGGCTATCGTACTCTCACTCGCGGGTGGTGCCGCCGGCGGGCGAGATGAGTATCATTAGGGGTTCACCTTTAGGAGGTCTCCATGGTTCGCACTCTTTTCGGATTGATCGTCGGCGCCGGCCTGCTCTCGGCCACCGTGCTCGCACAGACGCAGGCGCCGCTCCGGTCTGCCTTCCACGACTACCGCGTCGTCACTGTCGTTGACGCCCTGGTGCAGCCGTGGTCGATCGCCTTCCTGCCGGGTGGGGACACGCTCGTCACGGAGCGCCCGGGCCGTTTGCGCATTATTCGCAATGGCAAGCTGTTGCCGCAGGCGGTCGAAGGCGTCCCGGCGGTTTCTTACGCCAACCAGGGCGGGTTGCTCGAGGTCGCGACGCACCCGGACTTCGCATCGAACCGGCTGCTGTATCTCACGTTCTCGAAGCCGCTGGCTGACGGCAAGGAAGCGACGACCGCGCTCGTGCGCGGCCGGTTCGAGAACGATCGCCTGACCAACGTGCAGCAGCTGTTTCAGTCGGTATCAAAGGGCCGGGGGCACTTCGGCGGCAAGATTGCCTTCGACGGCAAGGGCTTCGTCTTTCTCACCCTGGGCGATCGCCAAGTGGCGCCCGAGGGCAATCTCGAGGCGCATCCAGCCCAGGACCTGACCAACCACCACGGCAAGATCGTTCGGCTGCATGACGATGGCCGCGTGCCCGCCGACAATCCATTTGTCAGCCGCGCCGGTGCGCTTCCAGAAATTTGGAGTTATGGACACCGCAACGTCCAGGGCATCTCGATCCTCCCCGAGACCGGCGATGTGCTGGCGACCGAACATGGTCCGATGGGTGGCGACGAGCTGAATCGCATTTTGCCGGGCCTCAACTACGGATGGCCGGTGGTCGGGTTCGGCGTGAACTACACGACCGGGCTGGCGATTCACAAAGGTACGATGCGTGAAGGGATGGAGCAGCCGCGTCATGTCTGGGTGCCGTCAATCGGTATCTCCGGCGCGATGGTCTACACCGGCGATCGCTTCCCGCAGTGGAAGGGCAACTTCTTCACCGCTGGCATGGCCGGACAGCAGCTTGCGCGCCTCACGCTGAAGGGCACCAATGTCATCAGCGAAGAAACGCTCGTACCGCAGATGGGCCGCATCCGTGACGTGCGCCAGGGTCTTGACGGCTTGATTTACCTGTTGATCGAAGATCGCGATGGCAAGCCCACGCCGGTGCTGCGGCTCGAGCCGGTCGAACGCACGACCGTACGCTAAACATGACCGTTGGGGTCAGATCCGCTGGGGTCTGACCCCATTGCGCGAAGCGAGGAAGTAGGCGGCCGTGGCGAGCGCGAGGCACACGACAAAGGCGAGCCACTCGCCGCTCGTGAGCCCTGTCAGCAGCCAGATAATGACCGCGCAAGCCAGCCAGGGAACCACGCCTGCGGCCGGCACCTTGAACGCCGTGCCGGCGCCCTGCACACCCATCTGACGCAGCCGCCACGATGCGAGGGCGCAGCCAAAGTAAAGCGCGAGTGCCGACACGTTCGCGAGAATGGCGAGCTTCTCGAAGGTTCCGGAGACTGCGAGCGCCAGGCCGAGCATCGATTGCGCAACGATCGCTGCCTGTGGCGTGCGATGCACGGGATGGACTGAGGCCAGCGCGCGTGGCAGGAAGCCGTCGCGAGCAAGGGCAAAGACCATGCGTGGAATCGACAACGTCATCCCGCCCAGGTAGCCGAACATCGACAACGCAGCGCCCCCAAGCAGCAACACGCGAGCCCACACGCCGAGCGAGGCTCCTGCCGCATCTGCAAGCGGCGAGACCGTGGCCTGGGCGAGGCCGTCACCCAGAATGCCCTGCGCCACCACCTGCAGCACGACGTAGAGGGCGGTGATTCCCACCATGGCCAGCGCGATGGCGCG
>JANMUX010000044.1:0-16311 GCA_031392125.1 Acidobacteriota bacterium
TCGACCACGGTGCCGAGCACGGCCGATTCGGTGCTGAGAAGCGGCGTGATGCCGTCGACCTTGACCGTTTCGCCGATCGATCCGACCGACAGTGACATGTCAAGGCGGGACCGCGCGCCGGTCTCGACCCTCACGGTCTGCTCGAAGCGCTGAAAACCCGGGGCCTCGGCTTGAATGAGGTACTCGCCAGGGGCCAGATTGACCACGAGGTAGGTGCCGTCGCCCGTGGTGGCGACGGTGGACACGGCGCCGGTTGCCAGGCTCGTGACCGTGACCTTCGCCTTCGCCAGCACGGCGTCCGAGGAATCTTTAACGACGCCAGTCAGCGTCGCGCGATCGACTTGCGCATAAGTGGTGGCGGCGAACGCCAATAACAGGACGGCCACCGCGGTCGAACGCTGAATGATTCGTGACATTGCTCTGCTCCTCTGTAACTTCGCAACCGAAACGCCGGCCCTGGTCTAACTTGCAGGCTGACGCCGGACACCGGACGACGGACGATTTCCAGGCGGAGCCACCAACGGCACTCTTGCATCGGGCGGCGGCCAGGCCCGAAACGCCGCGTAACGAGGGTCGTCGCTGGCAGCCATGGATCGACGCGTGCCCGCCAGCACGTTGAGGTAGTACGCGCTATATCCGTGCGCGGTGACAAACGGGTGATAGCCCGACCGCACCAGCACGACGTCGCCGTGACGCACCGTGACCGTGCGATCGCTGCGGCGATCGTAAAGCCGCTGCAACCCATAGGCGTCGGCATGCTCGAAACGGTAGTAGTAGACCTCTTCCAGCTTGACTTCACCGGGAGGGCGATCCGTGTCGTGCTTGTGGGGAGGGTAACTGGACCAGTTGCCCGCGGGCGTGAAGACCTCGCAGACAAGCAGGCGGTCGGCGGGGAAATCCGGGGGCATGATGTCGACAATCTGTCGAGTGGCGTTGCCACCGCCTCGAATCTCAAACCCGCAATCTTCGGGACGAACCAGGCGCGGTTCGAGACGCTGCCGCGATGGTGCGCGGGCGTCGGCGAGCTCGGTGCGAACGTCGGCGGCCACGGAAAACGACGTGCGCGGTGGCAAATACAGCGCGTGTGGGTAGTCGGCGAAGACGCTGCGTCGCGGCCCGAGCGTCACGGTGACAGGCAGACCGCCCTTCCGGCTGGTGTAGGTCACGCGACAGCAACCAGCGAGGAGCACCAAGCCGCACTCCGCCGCACCCGTGCGGTGAATCCATGGTTTGCCGGGCACGACCTGGCGCACCGCGAAGTTCACGTACCGCCAGCCCGCCCGCGCGCGAGTGACTTCAACCGTGGAGCCCGTGCGACTCGATGGAATCGGCGACGATGGGTATTGAACTCTGGACGCCAACCGGCGGGATAGTATCATTCGCGCGATGATTCGTATCGCCAACGCGCCCTGTTCGTGGGGCATTCTGGAATTCGCCAGTGACACCGTGGCGGCCTCATACCCGACCGTACTCGACGAGATTCGCGAAACCGGATACGCCGGTACGGAGTTAGGCGACTGGGGCTTCATGCCGACCGACCCCGTGCACCTACGCCGGGAGCTGGCAGGGCGCGGGCTGCAGCTGGTTGGCGCGTTTGTTCCCGTCGCGCTGGCCGAACCGCAGGCGCACAGTGCCGGCGTGGAAGCCGCCGTTCGAACCGCGTGCTTGATGCGCGATGCCGGTGCGGCCGACGCATTTATTGTGCTGTCCGACGACAACGGATCGGTGCCAGCGCGCGAGCAGAATGCCGGACGCATCACTGCCGCGCACGGATTGTCCGACACTGGCTGGGCCACGTTCGCCGCCGGCGCCGAAGAGGTGGCACGCGCGGTGCGCGATCGGTCGGGACTGCGCACGGTCTTTCATCCCCACTGCGGCGGCTACGTCGAAACCCCTGAGGAAATCGACGAACTGATGCGGCGGACGGACGGATCGCTCGTTGGCCTGGTCCACGACAGCGGTCACATCATGTACGGCGGCGGCGATCCGCTGCGGGTGCTCGAGCGGCACGCCGGCAGGGTGTGGCACGTTCACTTCAAGGATTGCGACCTGGCGGTCGCCGGCAAGGCCCGTGACCAGGGTCTCGGGTATTTGGCGGCCGTCCGCGCGCAACTGTTCTGCGAGCTGGGTGCCGGCGCGGTCGACTTTCCCGCCACGGTCGCCGCTCTGCGGCGGTCGCAGTACGACGGTTGGGCCGTGGTCGAGCAAGACGTCTTCCCGGGATATGGCACACCAAAAGAGAGCGCCAGGCGAAGCCGGGCGTATCTGCGAAACCTCGGACTATGATCACCGCCATGACCAGCGGCGCGCCATGGAAGAGCCCGCTTCATCAGATGACACAGACCACGGCGACGTGCCTGTGGAACGACTCGGCGGATCTCGACGAACTGCGGTTTTCGCTGGAACACGGCGGCGTCGGCGCCACTTGCAATCCGGTCATCGCTTACACCGTGCTCAAGGCCAGGATGCCGGAGTGGCGTCCCAGGATTGAGGCGTTGATTCGGGAACTGCCGGCGGCGAGCGAAGAGCAGATCGGTTGGGCCGCCGTCGAGCGCCTGTCCGTTGACGCGGCTGCCCTGCTGCTGCCCGCGTTTGCCGCGCACAAGGGACGCAATGGCCGCTTATCGATCCAGACCGATCCGAAACTCTATCGCGACGCCGATGCCATTGTCGCGCAGGCGCAGCGCTTCGATCGGCTGGCGCCCAACATGATTGTCAAGATTCCGGCGACCCGTGCCGGTATTCAGGCCATCGAAGCCGCCACCGCGCTTGGCATCAGCATCAACGCCACCGTCTCGTTCACGTTGTCGCAATGCGTCGCCGTGGCCGAGGCGGTCGAACGCGGCCTGGCGCGCCGCGAACGCGAAGGCCATGATGTCGCCACTATGGGACCGGTCTGCACCATCATGGTCGGCCGGCTGGACGACTGGCTCAAGTTCGTGATGGAAAAGCAGGGCATCGTCACTGACCCTGCCCATCTCGAGTGGGCCGGCGTCGCCGTTTTCAAGAAGACCTACCAATTGTTCCAAGAGCGTGGCTACCGTCTCCGGTTGCTCTCGGCCGCCTTCCGCAACCACATGCATTGGAGCGAGCTGATCGGCGGCGATGTCGTGATTTCGCCGCCTGCGTCCTGGCAGCGGCGGTTGGCCGCCAGCGACATCGAGGCGTGCTCGCGAATCGCGACGCCGATCGAGCCGCAGATCGTCGCCGATCTCCATCGCCGATTCGCCGATTTCCGGCGCGCCTATGACGAACGGGGCCTCGCGGTCGATGACTTCGACGACTTCGCGCCCACCCGCCGGACACTGCGGCAGTTTCTCGCCGCCACCGCCGACCTGCATCAGCTGGTCCGCGACATCATGGTTGCCAATCCGGACTCACAATGACCCGGCTGACCATGGCGCAAGCACTGGTGCGGTTTCTGAGCGTGCAGTTCAGCGAGCGCGATCGGCGGCGACAGCCGTTTTTTGCCGGGGTGTTCGGCATCTTCGGTCACGGGAATGTCGCCGGCGTCGGCCAGGCGCTCGATCAGATGAGCGACCGCCTGCGCTACTACCAGTGCCGCAACGAACAGGCGATGGTCCACACCGCCGCTGGGTTCGCCAAGATGTCGAACCGTCTGCGAACGCTCGCATGCACGACGTCAATCGGTCCGGGTGCAACCAACCTGGTGACCGGGGCCGCGGGCGCCACCATCAATCGCCTGCCGGTGCTGCTGCTGCCGGGCGACATCTTCGCCAACCGCGCGCCGGCACCCGTGCTGCAACAACTCGAATCGGGGCAGACCCAGGACGTCTCGGTGAACGACTGCCTGCGCCCGGTCTCCCGCTACTGGGATCGAATTTACCGGCCCGAGCAGCTGCTCACCGCGTTGCCCGACGCCATGCGCGTGCTGACCTCGCCCGCCGACACCGGCGCGGTGACGCTGGCGCTGCCCGAGGACACGCAGACCGAAGCCTTTGATTATCCCGACGCGTTTTTTGACGAGCGGGTGTGGACCGTGGCTCGCCCGCGAGGCGATGCCGAGGTAATCGCCCGCGCGGCCGACGCGATCCGAACGAGCACCACGCCGTTGATCATCGCGGGCGGCGGCGTGTTGTATAGCGAAGCGACCGACGCGTTGCGGCGCTTCGCCGAGATGACCGGCATCGGCGTCGCAGAAACTCAGGCCGGCAAAAGCGCGATCCCCTGGGACCACCCATTGGCCGTCGGCGGGATCGGCGTGACGGGAACCGCAACGGCGAACCGGCTCGCGCGCGCCGCCGACCTGGTGATCGCCGTTGGCACGCGTTTGAGCGATTTCACGACCATGTCGAACAGCGCGTTCGCGCATTCGCAAGTGCGGTTCATCGGCATCAACGTGTGCGAGCTGGACGCCTTCAAGCACGCGGCCCTTCCCGTGGTGGCCGACGCCCGACAAGCGCTCGAGGAGCTCACGCTGCTGTTGGCGGGACACGCGACGACCGCCGAGTATCGCGCCACGCTCGACGCTGGGCGGCGGGACTGGAACGCCGAAGTTGATCGCATCTATGGGCAGCGCACGGCGTCGCCCTTTGCGCAGGGTGAGGTGGTCGGCGCCGTCAACCAGTTCGCGCGCCCCCAGGACGTGGTGGTCGGCGCGGCGGGCAGTGTGCCAGGCGATCTGCACAAGCTGTGGCGTGCGCATCAGCCAAACACCTATCACCTCGAGTACGGCTATTCATGCATGGGCTACGAGATCGCCGGCGGCCTGGGGGTGAAGATGGCCGATCCGTCGCGCGAGGTCTTCGTGATGGTCGGCGACGGCTCGTACTTGATGATGGCGCAGGAGATCGTGACGTCGGTCCAGGAAGGTTACAAGCTGATCATCGTATTGCTCGACAGCCAGGGCTACGCCAGCATCGGCGCGCTGTCGCAATCGATCGGGTCGGCGGGCTTTGGCACGCAGTTCACGTATCGGGTTCCCGTCGACCTGGCGGCCAACGCCGCTTCGCTTGGCGCCGTGGTGTATCGGGTGACTGACCGGGCCTCGCTGGACGAGGCGCTAAGGGCCGCCCGCGAGGCCGATCGAACTGCCGTGATCCATGTCCAGATCGACCGGAGCCAAGGGGTTGCGGGCTACGAATCGTGGTGGGACGTGCCGGTTGCGGAGGTGTCGGAGCAAGCGGCGGTTCGTGCGGCGCGCGCCACGTGGGAACAAAGCAACCCACGTCAGCGTGGTCGCTGATGGCGCTGCGGCACATTCGAATGGTGGTCAACATGCAGACCGCACTATTTCTCAGCCTAGTGAGCGTCCTTGGCGGTTGCGCATCACCGCAGGCGCCTGGCGTAACGCGGAAGGATCCGATGACACAGCTGGTGTTCCTGACTCGTGATGGCTGCGTGAACACGGTTACTATGCGAGCCAACCTTGATGAGGCGCTCAAAGACCTCGGCCTGCCTTCCGACTATCAATTCATCGACGCCGACACCCTCGAGTCATCGGATTCTCGCGGTGGCTACGGGACGCCGACGGTGCTCTACGAAGGTCGTGATCTCTTCGGGATGGACGAGCCCCCCGTTCCGCATCCGGCACC
The DNA here is from genome assembly GCA_031392125.1 of Acidobacteriota bacterium. Classification (GTDB taxonomy): domain Bacteria; phylum Acidobacteriota; class Vicinamibacteria; order Vicinamibacterales; family UBA2999; genus 12-FULL-67-14b. The sequence goes on from JANMUX010000044.1 coordinate 5,556, forward strand.
GACCTGACGACTCTACCCGGGCGGAGTTCCGTCCCCAGCAGCGATTGAAGAGAAACTAAGGCTCACGCTTGACGTTCAGGGATAACAGCATCGCGCCGGCGACGACAACCGCCAGCGATGCCAGGTGGGCGACCGTCAACGGCCCCACCACCCGTTCGTTGATCCGGACAAACTCGATGGCGAATCGAAGTGAACCGGTCAGCAACAAGTAAATTCCCAGCACCCTGCGATCGGCATGACCGTCTCGGCGCCATCGCAGGACCAGCACGAGGATGGGCATCAGCATGAGCGCCTCGTATAGCTGTGTCGGGTGCACGGGGATCGTCGTCGGCGGCAGACCTTCGGGAAAGGCAACCGCCCAGGGCAAGGTGCTGGGCGATCCGTAGTCGTCGCCAACCAGAAAGCAACCAATGCGGCCGATGGCATGACCCGCCGCCAATCCTGGGGTGGCGGCGGCGAGCACTGGCACCAGAGCCAGGCGGCGCCGGCGCATCATCCAGATACCGGCCAACAGGCCGCCTGCAAATCCACCGAACCAGCTCATGCCGCCGCGCGACAGCAGCAAGTCCATCACTGGGGCCTCTGCCGAATGCTCGAACGCCCACAGCAGCTTGGCGCCGAACAGGCCGCCGAACACGCCGGCCATGCCGACGTCGGCAGCGTTCTCCGGCAGTCCCGCGCGTCGCAACTCGCGGCGGAACAACCAGACGCCGACCAACGCGCCGACGGCCACGAGCACACCAAAACTGGTGACCTCGAACTCGCCGACGCGAAACAGCACGGGATAGATGGCGTTGCTCCCTGGCTACTGCGCCGGCCGGCGCGGACGGCTCGAGGTGTGCGAGTGACGGATCTTCCAGTTGCCGTCAGGCATCTTGAGCAAGGCCAACGTCTCCAGGCCTTCCGAGTCCAGGTCGCGCTCGCCCATTTTTGCCTTGATGGTGTACCGCGACGTCGCGTACGCGGATTGACCGCCTGGCATCATCGTCACCTTGGTATCGGTGTGGCCGAACTGCAGGTTGGTAAACGCCTTCAGTTCCGGACCAAGATGGCGGTCCCGGTAATCGGCCCAGCCGTTGTTGATGCCGGTGCCTTCGTAAATGGTGACATCCGGGTGGTAGAAGGACGCGAGCTTGTCGAGATCCTTGGCCATGAAGGCGGCGTCGTAGCCTTTCAGCCATGCCTCGACGGCGGCGGCGTCACCGCCGGTCTGCGCGGCCGACCAGGCCGGCAGGGTGACAAGCAGGGCTATTACTCTTAGTGTCGTCTTCATCAAAGGAGCCTCCAAGAATGCTGAGAATACTGTAGTTGAATCGTGTCGAGACCCGGAGCGACACGGCTGCCTACTCCGCCGCGTCACTGGTGAACATGCGATACAGCACCGGCAGCACCAGCAACGTGAGCAACGTCGACGACAGGATGCCGCCGACGACCACGGTCGCGAGCGGCCGCTGAACCTCGGCGCCGGTGCCGGTGGCGAGCGCCATCGGCAGGAAGCCGAGCGACGCAACCAGCGCGGTCATCAGCACCGGCCGCAGGCGGGCCACTGCGCCGTTGAACACGGCGTCATCGACCGACGCGCCATCGGCCCTCAGCCGGTTAATGAAGGTCAACATCACCAGACCGTTCAGGACTGCCACCCCAGACAGCGCGATAAAGCCAACCGCGGCCGAGATCGAGAATGGAATGTCGCGCAGCCACAACACCAGTACGCCGCCAGTCAGCGCCAACGGCACACCGGTGGACACCAGCAGTGCGTCCTTGAGGTTGCCGAAGGTCGCAAACAACAACAGGAAGATCAGCAGCAAGGCCACCGGCACGACCAGCTGCAACCGCGCCCGCGCGGAGAGCAGCTGCTCGAACTGGCCGCCCCACGCCGTCCAGTAGCCTGCCGGGATGGTGACCTCGTTCTGGATGCGCCGCTCCGCATCGTCGACAAACGAGCCAATGTCGCGGCCGCGCACGTTCGCCGTCACGATCACCCGGCGCTTGCCGTTCTCGCGGCCAATCATGTTGGGACCCGTGGCAATCTCGAAATCCGCAATCGAGCCCAGCGGGACGTAATCGCCGGCGCCGGGCGAATCGGGCAAGGGAATCGGCAGCCGCTCGAGCCCCTCGATATCGGTCCGTAGCGCCTCTGGCAACCGCACCACGAGATCGAAGCGGCGGTCACCGTCGTAGACCTGGCCGGCAGTTCGTCCGCCGATCGCCACCTCGACCACTTCCTGTACGTCGGCGACGTTGAGGCCGAGCCGGGCCATCGCCGGTCGATCCAGCTGCACCGTCAGCATCGGCAATCCGGTGGTCTGCTCGACCTTGACGTCTGCCGCACCCTGGACGCTCGCCAGAACACCCTCGACCTCTGCGCCGACTGTTTCCAGGGTCGCCATGTCGTCGCCGAAGATTTTCACGGCCACGTCACTGCGCACGCCGGCAATCAGCTCATTGAAGCGCATCTGGATCGGCTGGGTAAACTCGTAGTTGTTTCCTGGCAGTTGCAACAAATCAGCTTCAAGTTGCCCGACCAGCGACGCCTTCGGCCGGCTCGGATCCGGCCAGTCCGACAGCGGCTTCAACATCACGTAGGTGTCGGCCACGCTCGGCGGCATGGGGTCGTTGGCGATCTCGGCGGTGCCGAGCTTCGAGAACACGTAATCCACTTCCGGATAGGTCTTGAGCTTGCGCTCCAGCGCATGCTGCATCTCCACCGCGGTCGTCAGGCTGGTGCCAGGAATCCGCAGGGCATGCACCAGTAGGTCGCCCTCGTCCAGGCTGGGCAGGAACTCGGACCCGAGCCGCGTCGCCATCACACCGGTTACCAGCATGAGGGCAGCAGCGGCCACCACGGTGGCGGCCCGGTTCGCCAGTGCCATGCGTAAAGCCGGCCGGTAGGCGCGGAGGGCCCCGCCGACCAGGACGTTTTCTTTCTCCGACATGCGCCCGGTCATAAAGATCGCCAGCGCCGCCGGCACGAAGGTCAACGTCAAAATCATCGCCGCCGCGAGCGCTGCCAGCACCGTGAATGCCATGGGGAAGAACATCTTGCCCTCGATGCCAGTGAGCGTGAGGATCGGCAGGTAGACGATCATGATGATCAGCTCGCCGAAGATGGTGGCGCGGCGAACCTGTCGCGACGCGTCGAAGACCACCTCGAACCGTTCAGCGCGCGTGAGCAGGCGCCCGAGTTCATGCTGCCGCTCGCCCAGCCGGCGCACGCAGTTCTCGACGATGATCACCGCGCCGTCGACGATGATGCCGAAGTCGAGCGCGCCGAGGCTGAGCAGGTTGCCGCTGACACCCTGTTCGACCATGCCGGTGATCGTGAACAGCATCGACAGCGGAATCACGCAGGCGGTGATGACCGCGGCGCGAATGTTGCCGAGGAAGACGAACAGGATGAGGATGACGAGCAGCGCGCCCACCATCAGGTTGTCCTGCACGGTCTTGATGGTGGCGTCGACCAGCTTCGACCGATCGTAGACAGTCTTGGCGACCACCCCCGCCGGCAGCGTCCGGTTGACTTCCGCCATGCGGTCGGCGACGCGCTTCGAGACGACGCGGCTGTTCTCGCCCATCAGCATGAACGCGGTGCCGACGACCACTTCCTGGCCGTCTTCGGTGGCCGCCCCGGTCCGCAGTTCCTGGCCGAGCGCCACCTGCGCCACGTCGCCGATGTAGATCGGCACACCCTGGGATTGCCGGATTACGATCTGCTCGATGTCGGCGAGGGTGGCGACTTGTCCCGGGGTGCGTACCAGATACTGTTCGCCGCGGCGCTCGATGTAGCCGGCGCCGACGTTGGCGTTGTTCGCTGCCAGCGCCGCCATCACGTCGCGGAAGGTCAGGCCATGCGCCGCCATCTTCGCCGGGTCGGGGGTGACATGAAACTGCTTGGTGAAGCCGCCAATGCTGTTGACGTCGGCGACGCCCGGTACCGTGCGCAACTGCGGCCGCACGATCCAGTCCTGGATGGTGCGCAGGTCCATGCCCGAATACGGCTGCCCTTCCGGTGTGCGCGCGCCCTCTTGAGCTTCGACCGTCCACAGGAAGATCTCGCCAAGCCCGGTGGCAATCGGGCCCATCGACGGCATGATGCCGGGCGGCAAATTGTCACGAGCCTCGAGCACGCGCTCGTTCACCAGTTGCCGGGCGAAGTAGATGTCGGTGCCGTCCTCGAAAATCACCGTCACCTGCGACAAGCCGTAGCGGGAAATCGAGCGGGTTTCGAGCAGGCGTGGCATGCCCGCCATGGCGGTTTCGACCGGGAAAGTAATGCGCTGCTCGGCCTCGAGCGGCGAATACCCCGGCGCCTCGGTATTGACCTGCACCTGGACGTTGGTAATGTCCGGCACCGCATCGATCGGCAGCCGCTGATAGTTGAAGACGCCGAAGATCGCTAGGCCGATGGTGGTCAGCAGCACCATCCACCGCTGCTTGATCGAGAACTCCAGGATCCGCTCGATCATGACGGCTCTCCGCATCCGCTGCGCCATGCCTTAGTGGTCATGCGTCGCACCCAGCTTGCCGATCTCCGCCTTCACGGCGAAACTGTTGGTGGCTGCATAGCGGTCGCCGGCCTTGAGCCCGCTCAGCACCTCGACCCAGCCGCCGTCCGACCGGCCCAGCTCGAGCGGGCGCGCTTCGAACCAGTCGCCAAAGCGAACGAACACGACCTGCCAGTCGCGGAAGGTCTGGATGGCCTCCGCCGGAATGGCCAACGGCACCATCGCGGACGACTGCTCGAGCCTGATGGTCACAAACGATCCGGGCCGCCAGGCGCCGTCGGTGTTCGGCACGACGATGCGGGCGGTGGCGCGGCGATTCTGCTCGCCGATCAGGGCGCCGATGAAGCTTACTCGGCCGCGGACTTCGAGGCCGGCATCAGGCACAACTACCACTGCGGCCTGTCCTTGCCGCACGTTGACTAGATCCTTGGCGGGAATACTGGCTTCGATCCACACCGAGCTGAGGTCGGCAATCACGAAAATGGTGCGGTCTTCAGCCACCGCTTCGCCGACGGTCAGGTCGCGCTCGATCACCGTGCCGGCGATCGGCGCACGAATCTCGTAACGGGAGAGGCGGTCGGGCGCAGCCGTGGCGACAGCGTTCACTGCCGCCTGGCTGAGCCCGAGCGCGACCAGCTTCTGGCCTGCCACCTCGTGTGACAGGCGCACTTCGTCGAACGCGCGGCGGGCTTCGAGATACTCCTGTTCGGCAGAGATCTTCTTCTTCCACAGGTTCTCTTCGCGCTCGAGCGCGACTCGCGCGAACTGGACGCGCTGTCCGGCGGCGAGGAAGGCACTCTTCGCATCGGCGAGCTCGCGGCTGTTGATCACCGCCATCAGGTCGCCGGCACGGACGCGGTCGCCCTCCTTGCGCACCACCTCGATCACGACGCCCTGGAGGCGGGGCACGACGTGCGCGACGCGGGTCTCATCTGCCTTGATCTCGCCCGGCACCTCGAAGGTCGTCACCATTTCACGCGGGCCAACCGTTTGGATCGTGATGCCGGCGCTTTTCAATGTGTCGTCAGCCAACTGCACCTTGCCCTCGATCTGCGAGTACGACCACTCCTGCGTGCGGCCGTTTCGGACCGCGTGCACCTTGACGTCAAACGAATGCGGCTCCTCGACCACGGCTTCGCCGCGCAGATAGTCGGCCTCGGGTACGAACGCGATGCGGTCGACGCGGCCGCCGAGGCGGTGGAGTTCCACGCGCAGGGTCACTTCGGCCGGCGCAATCGGCCGGCCTTGCAGGTCGAGAGGATAGATGCGGAAGTGCGGCTCCACCCCAGTCTCGTAGATCGTGACTTCGACCTGGAAGTCGTCGCCCGGCAATAGTCGCGCGCCGTGTGGACCGCGCGGATACTCGGGCGCTGCCTCACCCTCCTCACCTCCTACGGGTGACGCCGCATCGCTGCGGAGCAACCACAGCGACGCGCCGAGAGCGGCGATTACGATTGCGGCGATGAGCAAGAAGCTTTTGCTTGTCATGACTATTCCTGTCGGCCCGTGATCGGCGTTGCCGCCGCTTCGGCGAGTGATATCCCGATGAACCGCTCGACCTGCGCCGCCGCCTTGTGCGCGCCGGCGAGCGCGCGCAAATGCTGTGTCTCGGCGGTCACCAGCGTGCGCTGGGCGTCCAGCACGTCGAGGTAGCCAAAACGACCCAACCGGTAGCCCTCTTCAACGGCGGCAAACGCGGAACGAGCGCCCGGCACGACGCTGCCGGCAAGCGCCGCCGCCTCGTCGTGCGCCGCTGCCAGGTCGCGGTAAGCAGCCGACAGCAGGATCGTGATGCGGGCACGAGCGGCGCGTTCCTCGTCGCGGGCCTGTGCGGCGCGGTGGGCGGCGGCCTGCACCCCGGCTCGGTTACGGTCGACGAACGGCAGCGGAATGGAGGCGCCGATCAACAGGGCATTGCTGTCGACTTCCGTCAGGCGCCGATACCCGGCGGTCACCGTCAGGTCGGGGACCCCGCGGGCCGATTCGAGCGCGCGCACGGCATCGCGGCGCGCAACCTCTGTGGCCCAACGAGCGACCTCGGGGTTCTGCGCGACATGTCGCACGAGCAGGTCGAACGTCGGCAGCGGCGGCACGGTCTGCAAGTCCCCAGTCACCATTTCAAACGCCGCCGACGAGTGCCCCCAGAGCGCCGCCAGCGCGGTGCGGTCTGCCGCCAGTGAGCGCTGCGCCCGTTGCGACTCGATGCGCGTCATCGCCAGCGCCACGCCGGCCTTGGTTTGCTCGATTGGCGAGACCACGCCCGCCTCGACCCTGGTCCGCACGGTTTGATCGACCTGCTCGAACAACGCGCGGTTGCGCTCGGCCAGCGCCATGGCCTGCTGACTGGCCAGCACGTCGAGAAACGCTGCCGTCACCTTCGTCAACACGTCGATGCGGGCGCTCTCGAAATCCCATTCCGCGAGATCGCGGTCGAGGCGCGCGAGGGTGCGACGCGCTGCTCTCTTGCCGCCAAGCTCGATCAGCTGGCTCAACTGAACGGTCGCCTGCATTCCAACCGCGCCGAGATCGGCCGCGCGGCCAGAGGCGCCGAGATCCTCGAACAAGATGTCGGCAATCGGGTTTGGCGGACGGCCAGCCTGGATCGCCGCCGACTCGCGGGCCCGAATTTCCCAGGCAAAGCCCGCGAGTTCCGGACTCTGTCGAAGTGCCACGACCAGGGCATCGCGCAACGTGATCTGGCCGGTGGGATTGTCGGGCGCTTGAGACGCCGCGGCGTCAACCGGGGAGAGATTCACAGCCAGCCCGGAGCCGAGCGGGCGTGGCACGACGGCTTGCGCAACCGCCGGAATTCCCGTGGCAGCGACCAAAGCGGAAGCCACGATCCACGAGCGCATCGCGCATAGACGACGAGACAATGAGACAGTGCCAGCCAATGACATAACCTCCGGCCGCAAGGCAGCCGACAAAACACGAGCGATCAAATGGGATTTGCGCGTACGCGCGGGGTCGTCAGACGACGGCTGGCGGAGCGGGCGAAGAGGTAAATCGTAGCGGCGGATCGTGGGTCGACAGCGACGGCTGACCGGTCGAGGTCGCGACGCCGGTCGGCTGGGCGTTGGCGAAATACCACGGTGCGACCGCCGGAGCCGCGAGGCGCACGAGCTGCCTCGCTAACTCATACGACAGGGCCAAGCTGCCCGCGTCGGAGTGGTCGCTTTCATCGACATTCACGTGTCCGATGCCACGTTCCGCATCGTGATCAGGCAGTTCGCCGAGGAGCGCGTGACGGTGCACGAGTGGGTGACCGTCGTCTGCGTGCAAGTGCGCGACTGGCAACAGTCCGGCCAGCGCGACCGCAAGGGCGGCCACGGTCGCGACGACGCGGCGAGTCTGGTTCGAAAACACGCTGTGAGAAGTATGTCGGTGCGCGCGCGCCAAAGTCAATTCACGGCCGAGGCGGCAGGCAAGCCTTCTTTGATACCCTGCAACCGATATGCTCAAAGCAATTGTCGCGCTTGCACTTGTGTTGATCGCCGGTAGCCACACTGCCGCCCAGGAAATGCCGCCGGAATACAAGGGTGTGCACGACGCGCTGTCCCGACAGGGCGACTTCAAGGACGGCGTGCTCAAGGTCAACATTCCCCGAAATGACCTGAAGGTGACCGTTGCCGGTGTCGCCACACCAACGCCCTTTGGTTTCGGCGGCTGGATCGCGTTGACCAAGGGCACTGGCATGGACGTCATGATGGGCGACCTTGTCTTGACGCAGGATGAAGTCAATCCCGTGATGTCGGCCGTGCTCGCACAAGGTCTGAACGTCACCGCGCTTCACAACCACTTCTTCTGGGAATCGCCGCGCATCTTCTACATGCATGTGCATGGGCACGGTGTCGCCGCCGATCTCGCGAAACGCATCAAGCCGGCGCTCGACCTGATCGGTAAGGCCGCCGCACGCCCGGAACCGGCGACGGCCATGACGTCCACGGTCACCGCCGGGACGCTCGACACTGCGAAGCTGGCGAGCATCATCGGCACCGCCGGCGAACAGAACGGCCAGGTCTACAAGATCACGATCGGGCGTGCTGACTTGAAACTGCAGGAGATGGGTGCCGTCATCAACGCGCGGATGGGCCTCAACACCTGGGCAGCCTTCTTCGGCAGCGATGCCAATGCGGTGGTTGCCGGCGACGTCGCAATGCTCGACAGCGAGGTCACACCGGTGTTGAAGGCGCTACGTCAGAACGGTATCGACGTCGTCGCCATCCACCATCACATGACCGGAACGCAGCCAACCGTGATTTTTCTTCATTACTGGGGACAGGGGCCGGCCGAGAAATTGGCGGCAGCAGTGCGGGCGGCGATCGACCAGACCCAAACGCGAAGGTGACCGCGCCGGCATTGACGCGCTCACTTCAGCGTGACGACAGTGCGCGCGCCGGTGATGCTGACCGGGTGCTCCACGGTGCGGCCTTCGAAGGTGACCCGTAGCCGGTAGTCCCCAAACGGAACGTTCGCGAAGGTGAACTTGCCGGACTGATCCGACACCGTCGCCCGCGCCGCGTCGGCGGCGATCAGCGTCGCCTGCATGCCGGGATGCTCGTCACAGATGATGTCGTATTGGCCCGGACGATCAAACGTATGGGCGTACGTCTGCTGCGGCTCGGTGCCGACGTTGAAGATCTCGGTGCCGGGCCCGCGCCGAACGGCTGTCACGTTGTGTTGCATGTCCTCGCTGTTGCGAAACTCCACCAGCTGGCCGACGCGGGCGTAGAGAATCTCGGGCTCGAACCGTTTCGAAATCTGATCCATGACCGCGGGCCCTGTGGGCAGCGGGTCCTGGCCGGCAGCGGGCTGCAGCGTCACGACTGCTCCCGTCGTGGTCGTCCCGGAGACCTGCGAATCTTTTGCGTCAGCAGCGATCGATGCTTCTGGAGCCGCGGGCTGTGCCGGTGGACCTCCACAGGCGCTCCCCATGCACACGGCGACCACTGCGACCGTCCAGATCTTCACGAGTTGATGATGGCACAGTCTCAAATGCAGACTCGCCGGTGCCCACTTTTACACTCAGCCGGCCGGTCGCAGGTTGACGAACACCCCGATGCCGGGCGCAATCCTGCCGTTATAGCGGGGCGCCAGCAAGGGCGGCAGGATGCTGAGGTTGACGTGCCCGCCGACGCCGGGCGCCCAGCCGTTGATCGCCGGCCACTGATACAGGTAGCCCACCTGGCTCTTGCCCACCGTGAAGATGTTCGTGATGTATTCGTGGACGTGCAGGTCGTGAGCCGGCTTCCCGACAATCTCCATCCGTGCGAACCACTGGTGGTGGCCACTGGCCGAGCGGAGGCTGGTCTCGGCAAGCACGGCGTGCGTCGACTCGTCGAGGAATCCCCCGGGGACCGGGCTCGTCTCGTGGTTCATGCCGTACGCAATCGTGCTCGCCCAGCCACCCTTTCCCTGGCGCGGCCGAAAATACATGGCCGACGCCGTCACGCGATTCACATCCTGTCGTGGTTGGCTGCCGAGCCCGGATTCCGACTCACGCAGGTGTCCGGCCGACACCTGTAGCGACCAGCGGTCGCTCGGAGCGAGCGAGACACGCGCGGCCACCGAGTCAATCGCCGCCATCTCCAGGCCCGCGCGCTGGTCGTCTGGCTCGCGGCCGTTGAAGATCGAACCTTCGGCACGCCACCGCGGACCAGAGAGTCCGGCCGTTAGCACGCCGTAGGCAATGTGCGTCGCATCCAGCCAATGGTGAGAGATCGGCGCGATCGGATTGGGCATCGCCGACGCGCGATGCGGAAACGCCGGCGGGCCGAGCGCCGGTTCCCCGGCAAGGGCGGCGTATGCGTGCAGACGCAAGCGATCAGTGACCGGCCGCTCGTAATCGACCGCCAGTTCCATGAACAGATCGTGCGGATGTTGTTGGTCGTGGATGGTGTCGCCTTCGCACACCTCACCGGTCGCCAGCAGGTCGGGATAGCCGCAGCCGCCGATCGTCCACGGCTCGGCACTGAGCATCGCTCGCACGCCGACGCGGCCAGCGCCGGCCGGCCGTTGCAGCATGCCCATGAACCAGTTGATGCTGCCGGCCTGTCGGCTGGTGCGGTGCACTTCGCCAGACTCGTAGAGAAACTGCCCGAAGATGTTCGCGTGGCCCAAGAAGCTCCACGCGCCCAGGTCGCGGTGAACGGCATTCATCGGCGTGACGTCCGGCTGCCAGCTTGTTCCTGATGCCTCGCGCGCCGGGAACAGCGTCTGCATCGCCGACATGTCATGTTGGTGCGCGGGCG
>JANMUX010000060.1:0-2948 GCA_031392125.1 Acidobacteriota bacterium
GGCAAGTCCGCTTTCCCAAGCGGGTTGCGGCCGGCCTTTGCACGGGCTGGCAGAACCCTGTATCAATACGCTACAGTGTGTCGTGGTTGCCGTTATGTCTTCGCCCAAGCCGACCAATCGCCGCCGCGTTCTCGTCGTTGACGACGAGTCGATGGTGACCGACTGGCTGAAGATGGTGGTGGAGCAGGCCACGCGCACGCCGGGCTACGAAGTGCGCACGGCGGCGATCGGCTCCAAGGCGGAAGAGGTCTTCCGCGCCTGGCATCCCGACGTGGTGCTGCTCGACATCGTGCTGCCCGACATCGACGGCCTCGCGTTGTTGCGGCAGCTCAAGGAGATTGACGCCGCGCCCGAGATGATTGTCATCAGCGGCGTCGGCACCATTACCCGCGCCCTCGAGGCCGGCCAGGCCGGGGCGTTTTACTTTCTCGAAAAGACCAATCTCGATCCCGCCGGCGTCCTGTCCATTCTCGATCGCGCGGCCAGCCTGCAGATGGAACGCGCACAACACGAGCGGTTGAAGGAACAAATGCGCGGGCAGTATGCCTTTGCCAACGTGATCGGCAAGAGCAAGAACATGCGCGAGCTGTTCGAGTTGATCGATGCGGTCGCTGAAAGCGACGCCAACATTCTGATCCAGGGCGAAAACGGCGTCGGCAAGGAGTTGATTGCCAACGCCATCCATGTCCGCAGCCTGCGTTCGCACGGCCCGTTCATCAAGATCAACTGCGCGGCGCTGCCGAAGGACCTGATCGAGTCCGAACTATTCGGCTACAAGAAGGGCGCGTTCACCGGTGCCACCAGCGACAAGGTGGGCCTGCTGGAACTGGCCGGCGGCGGGTCGCTGATGCTCGATGAGATTGGCGAAATGCCGCTGCTGCTACAGACCAAGCTGCTGCGCGTGCTGCAGGAGCGCGAATACCGGCCGATTGGCAGCGACCGCCTGGTGAAGGTGGATTTCCGGCTGATTTGCGCCACCAACATCGATCCCGACGCGGCACTCAAGGATGGCCGCCTCCGCGAGGATCTGTATTTCCGCATCAACACCGTGACGCTGCGAGTGCCGCCGCTTCGCGAACGCACCGAGGACTTGCCGCTGCTGTGCTCGCACTTCCTCGCCAAGTTCAACAAGCGCTATCAGAAGAACGTGACGAGCATTTCGGCCGCGGCGTATCACCTGTTGATCCGCTTCCGCTGGCCCGGCAACGTGCGCGAGCTCGAGAACGCCATCGAACGCGCGGTGCTCGTGGCCAAGTCGGCCGACGTGCAGCCGTCTGATTTGCCCGAGCCGGTGCGCGGCGATTCAGGCGCCGAAGACGCTTTCACGGTGCCGCCGCACCACACGCTGGCGGAGATCGAGCGCATGACCGTGCTGCAGACCCTGCAGCGCACCAACTGGAACAAGCAGGAGGCCGCGCACATTCTTGGGTTGTACCGGCCGACGTTGTATAGCAAGATCAAGAAACACGACATTAAGGACCCGCGCGCCTCGGGGCGCGTCGTAGAGGAGACGGGATGAACGATCGTAACCTGATGATTTTGGGCGGCATGATTGGTGCCGTCGTGGGTGTGGGCTTGGGTTTCACGCTGTTCACCGATCGGGGCCGGCGGCTCCGCTCGGAACTGCAGCCCGAGATTGAAGCGGTCCTCCGCGAGGCGGCGCGCCTGACGCAGGTGGTCGAAGACTTCAAGTCGGGTCGGCCGCTGGCCGAAGCCGGCGCGGCGGCCGGTGCCGCGGCCTGGCCACGACGGACCGTCTAGCGTGACGGAAGGCCGCAGGCAGCCCGGGCACATTCGCCTGATCGGCCTCGCGTCCTGGCGGGGGGTGGGAGAGCTCTACAACAGCGACGGGCTCACCCACGCCGGCTCGGTGGCTTATTACGCGCTCATCTCGCTGTTTCCCTTCCTGCTGCTATCACTCGCCCTTGTCGGCGAGCTGACCGCCGATGCAGCGGAGCGCGACGCCGTGGTGCGGTTCGTCTTTCGCTATTTCCCACGGCAGTTCGATTTCATCACCGGCCAGATCGACGCCTTTCAAACCACCCCGGTCAGCTTTGGCTTCGGCGGCATTCTCATGCTGGTGTGGGCATCGACCGGCGTGTTCAATGCGCTGACCTCGGCCGTTAACCACGCGTGGGGCGTTGAGAAGCGCCGGAGCTTCTTGAAGCACCGCCTGGTCGCGTTCCTGATGCTGGTGTCAGCCGGTGGGGTGCTGCTGCTCGGGCTGGTGCTGGCGAGCGTGGTGCGTCTGGCCGAGAGCAGTCGCTTTACCAGCGCGTTTTCCCACTCACCCTGGGTCGGCTGGGCCAGCGGCTTGACCGGCCACTTCGCCGCAACCTTGCTGCTGATCCTGTGTGTTGCGCTGATGTTCTACTTCATCCCCAACACCAAGGTGCGTTTTCGCGACGTGTGGCCGGGCGCGGTCATGGTCGGCGTGCTGTGGCGGGTGGCCTTCTCGCTGTTCGCTTGGTACGCCAGCGACCTTGCCACGTGGAATGTCATTCACGGCTCGATCGCGGCCGTGGTGGTCTTCCTGCTCTGGATCTACGTGAGCGTGGTTATTCTGCTATACGGCGTGGAGTTGACCGCCAGCTACGCGCGCTTGCAAGACGCCGCCGAGCGCCACCCGGTGCTGGCCGCGGCTGTCAAGCCGACCACCGATTAATCACCGTCGCTGCTGCTCCGGCTGAAGTTCGGAGCGCTGCACGCCGCTCGCAGTATCATCGAAAGAATGCCAAACCGCCTGGCGGGCGAACAGAGTCCCTACCTTCTGCAGCACGCCCACAATCCAGTCGACTGGTATCCGTGGGGTGAAGAGGCGTTTGCGGCCGCGCGCACCGAGGGAAAGCCGAACTTCCTGTCGATTGGCTACGCTACCTGCCACTGGTGCCACGTGATGGAGCGCGAGTCGTTCGAGAATCACGGCGTCGCCAAGGTCTTGAGCGATC
>JANMUX010000098.1:0-3114 GCA_031392125.1 Acidobacteriota bacterium
TGGCCGTCCATGCGCCACTGATCAATTGGCGAATCGTTGCGGCCGATCACGAGGCTGACCGAGCCGCGGGGTGCCGAACTCCGGTCGCTGATGATCACGTAGTCGCCGGCGGGGACCGCCGCCGCCCGTAATCGCGCGGGATCGGTTGCGGCCGGTGGCTGGCGATCGGTGGAGCCAAACTCAATCCTTCCGGCGAAGTCGTCAGCACTCAGAACCCGGAAGGGCGCCAGTTGCAAGACCGAGCGGTGGAGCGACGGCGAATAGGCGCCGAGCGCGGCTATGCTCGAGCGAGCGGCGGTCACGGCCGTGACGCCGTGCAGCGTCCAGACGACCGTGCATCCCAGCATAGTCACGACGGCGCCAGCGAGCATCACGACGGTCCACATGCCACCCGCGCCCAGCTGACGGCGCCGAGTCAGAACGAACGTGACGATCGCCATCAGGATGCCTGCTCCGAGCCACACCAGGGCGTCGGTGATGGCTCCCCCGGCGGAACTGCGATGGACGCTCGGGAACGCGAGCGGCAGGTCAACACTCCGGGCCGCCCAATCCAGCACGAGGTCGACTCCGGTTCGATTGTTGTAGAGCAGGCGGCCACCGTCGACCCACGCGCGCGGGACAACCATCACGATGCTTACTAGCAACACGGCCAGCGTCAACGCCCGCCACGCGCGCGAGCGCCCTGCTGGTGCGTCCACCTTCGCGCGTGGCGCTTCGGTGGGCAGGGCGACACACAGTCGGCTCCAGCACCAAGCAATTGGCAAGGCGGCCAGGGGCATCAGCGCGACCAGAAAGCGCGCCGGCGCGCTGTTGCCGCCCCACCACATCGCGTAGGACGAGGCCGAGAACCAGTATGGCGCGATTACGAGCAGCAACTCGCCACTTAGGCGACGATGGCGCCCGGCCATCTACACCAGCCCGGCGCCAGCCACCGCGTAAATCGGCGCGGTTGCGATCAACCCGAACTGCTGATCGATCAGCAGGCCAACGGCACCCCGGCCGATGTTCGCGATCGCCGAGTTGGTTTGCGCACCATAAGGGGCAGTCGGACTGACAGTGCCCCAAATCATCCAGAAGTAGCTGAACCACGCGACCGCGGCCAGCATCGGCACGGCGAAAAGCGCCACCAAGTGACGCCACGCTCCGGCGAGGCGTACGAGCCGCAGCAGCAGGACACTGCCAAGCACTGCGGCAATGACCGCGAACCGAGTGTGAAACCACGGCAGCGCCGCCAGCGACACACCGCCAGCCCACAGACTCGAGCGCGACAGCGCGAGACCCTTTTCAAGCCGCACCAGCAGCCAGACCGGCACCATCACCAGTGCGGCCGACGGAGCGTCTGGGTAGACGGCGAACTCGTGAAAGAAGAACGGTGTCGTCAGGAAGACCGCGGCGCAGCCGACCCAGGCGCCCACGACACTCGCAGAAATCAGCCAGGCGACGTGCCAGGTCAAGGCTGCCGCCAACGCGACGGCGGCAATCAGCAGCGCGACCGCGCCGCCATAGCCCGCCACGGCAAACGCCGGTAACACCATCACCGAAACGCCGGGCGCGTGAACGGAGTAGATCTCACCATCGTCGCCCCGCTGCAAGTAGTCGGGCCTCAAGCGCCCGGCGAAATACGAGAGGTAATCGCCGCGCGTATGGTTGTTTTCGATCCGTAGATCGCCATCCAGCAGGATGCTTTGGGTGACCGCCAGGTAATGAGGCTCATCACCGTTCGGGATCACACCGCGCAACGCATTGAAGCCGGCGAGTGCGGAGACGGCGACGAATGCGCCGACCAACCAGGGAGCCATTCGAGGGTCGCGTGCGGCGCGGTCAAGTAGTGGCCACCACTCGTTCGGTGAGCGCGCGAGCACGCCGGCCGCAATTGCGAGCCACACGACAATTGCGATTGGGCCTTGCCAGATCAGAAACGCTGCAGGCACGTCCCACGGCAGGTACGGGAGCCATAGGAGACCGCTCAGTGCGAGCGGCCAGGCTCTTGCGAGGGAGAGGCCGGCGGCCCATGCCGCGCCCCCCGCAATCAGCGCGAAGAACGGGAGCAACCAGATTGGCGGGAGCGCTGCGATGCGGCTGACCGCCGCATCGGTGGTGACGGCCTGGGTGCCCAATGACACCCAGGCCGAAGCACCGGAGAGTGCCGCCAACACCGATGCGCCGATGCGCATGCTGCGAGGCGGAGCCGACTGCACTAGAAGCGGATGCGGCCGCCGAAACCGATCTGCAGTCCGCCGATGTCGGTGGGCTGTTCGGTCTGCAGGATCAGGACGTCAGCTTTCGCGAGTGCGTAGCGGACGAACGCGCCGGCGCCGAGGCGAACCGAGTCGTTCTGCCACACCAGGTAGGACACGTCGAGGCCGGTGTTGTAGCCAACCGGGCTCTTCTTGCGACTCTCGACCGTCGAAGTCACGGCGACCTGAGTGAACGAGGTTCCCTGTTCGGCCACCGTTACGTTGCTGACGACCGGCTGCTCCAGTCGGAACCACGAGGGACCAGCGAACACCATGACATCGAGCTTGCTGCTGATCGGAATCGTGTAGCCAAACTGCAGGTGAACGGCCTTCTCCTTGCGGAACTGATCACCGGCTGCGGTGGCGGTGAAGCTGCGTGGCTGGTTGAAGAAAATGGGATGCGGCGCTGTACCCGCAATCGCAAAGTCCGCGGTGTTCTGCTCCTGATGGTAAGCCGCGCCAACCGAAAGATTTTTCCACAACCGGAAGCCGACACCAATGTCGAACAGGCTGCCCGAGGTGTAGGTGCTGCCGGCGCTCACCGTCCCGTTTTCTTCGTAGATTCTCAACGGACGCGAATCAGCGAAGGTCGTGTCGCCCGATTCGACGCCGAACCCGACGCTCATGTAAACCCGGTCTTCCCACGGTTTGATCTGTGCCGAGGCATCGCGCGCCGCGGCTGCCATCAGGCACACGACAACAAAGGTCATTGCAAGTCTACGCATCGTATTGTTTTCGCTCCGAAAAATGGGGTCGTGGGCTGACCCGTTCCCGAAGACTGTAACATAGGCGCATCTCCTTGTGTTCTCAGCAGATATAGGGTAAAAACAAAGCGTTCGCTTCCCGGCCCGTCTCCCAGCGTCGCGATGCGCAAGGG
>JANMUX010000102.1:0-3521 GCA_031392125.1 Acidobacteriota bacterium
TGTCCAGCCCGCCGAGTACGGCGGCGAATGCGCCGATCCATTTCTTGGCCTGATAACAGAACAGCGCCACGGCTTCGGCTGCCCGCAGGTCCTCGCCTTCACGCGCGAGCAGGTCGCGCATGTCGGAGCTGGTCTCCGACACGCCGAGCAGTCCAGACTCGCGGTTGACCAAGTCATGGAACTGCAGCGCAGTCATCTGTTCGGTGTGCGCCAGAAACGCCATCACCCCTGGATCCAGATCTCCGGTACGCGTGCCCATCATCAACCCGGCCGCGGGCGTGAAACCCATGCTGGTGTCGATGCTAGCCCCGTCCTGTGTTGCTGTCAGGCTTGCGCCATTTCCCAGATGGGCAAGGATCACGCGGCCCTGGGCGGCTTCGGGCCCCGCGGCACGAGCGAGCTCTTCGATCAGATAGGCGTACGACAGACCATGAAAGCCGTACCGCTGCACGCCCTTCGCTTGATAGCGCCGCGGAAGAGGCAGCAGCTTGGCGATCGCAGGCATGGTGCGATGAAACGAGGTGTCGAAGCAGGCGACCTGGGGAAGGCGGGGATGGCGCGCGCGAAACGACTCGATAAGTTCGATCTCGCGTGGCAGGTGGTCCGGCGCATACGGCGTGGCGCGACGCAGTTCGTCAAGAAGGTCAGGCGTAATCCGCGCCGGCTCGGTGCGCGCCATGCCATGAACGACTCGGTGTCCCACGGCGCCCACGGCTGCGAACTCCTGCCTTGCTTCGAGCCAGTCGATCAAAAACTCCACCGCCGGTTTGCCGTGCGTCCTCGCCGATTGGCCTTCCTTCGGTCCATGCTCCAGCGTTTGCCACGACAAGCTCGTCTCGCTCAGGCCAATCCGGTCGAGCTTCCCGGACAGCGATGGCGTCAGCAGCTCGGCTGTCGGATACACCGCGAACTTGACGCTCGACGAGCCGCTATTGATCGCCAGGACCGAGGCGGGGGTGGACAAACTGCTCGAAGAATACCGTGGCGCTGCTCGCCCGATTGTTCCGAATGGCACACGACCCCGATTACGTGACCGAATGAACGAAAGTTAATCTTGGAATTGCCGCGCCTGTCCCCGATTGCACAGACGCCTGAAGGTCGAACCGGCCACAGTGGCATGAGCGCGGACGTTGGTGTCTTCCGCGCGGGATTTTCGCAATCACGTCGAGAAATCCCGCAGTCGTTCTCACCTAGCCGGTTGGAAACGGCCACATGCCCTCGGCCACGGCGCTACGCAGCCGCTCTTCGATTGGCCGCCTTCTTGCCTTAGCAGCTGGCAGAGCATCCATGATTCGAAGGTCGATACCGGTCCTGCTACTCGCCATCTGTGCCGTTACATGGCCACTCGAGCTGACCGCGCAGAGGACGCCTGAACTTCCGTCGCCGCTCAGCCTCACCGACGTGATTCGTGTCGCCGGCGAGCGGAGGGCTGAGGTGGAAGCCGCACGCGCGCGGACTCGAGCCGGCGAAGAGCGGCCTGCGATCGTGTCGGCGCTCGAAGACCCGATGATCTCACCCGCCATCGACCATCTGCCTTTCATGTTCGACGGCGCGGATGTAAGCGTCACCATCGAACAGCGCCTCCCGCTGTCTGGAATCCGGCGCCACCGCCGCGCCTCTGCCATGGCGGATCTCGATCGCCTTCGCGCCGACGCCAACCGCACGACCTTGGACGTGGGCGTTCAGGCCGCGAATGCGTTCCTGATGCTGCAAGAGCGACGCCGGACGACCACGCTGGTGGACGAGCAGATCGGTTTCGCCCGCGACGTCGTGACGGCGGCAAATGCCCGATATGCCGGCGGCACGGCTCTGCAGGCCGATGTGCTGCGAGCCGAAGTCGAAGTGGCACGGCTCGACGCATTCGCGAAAGCGCTGGTCGCGGAAGTTCGGGGCGCTGAGGCCATGCTCAACACGACACTGGCCCTGGACGCCGACCAGCCGGTGCCGGCGTTGGCGGTCCTGGCGTTCGCGCAGCCGGTTCCCTCGTGGTCCGCGATCAGGGCAGCGCTGCCGTCCCGCCCGGAACTGGTCGCCGGTCGTGCCGAGATTGCCCGCGCCGATGCCGAGGTGCTCGTAATGCGCGACATGTACCGGCCGATGGCGAGCATCCGCACCGGACCGGCCTACACGATGGCTGAAGGCAAGGGCTGGATGGCGATGGTCGGCATCAGCCTGCCAATTTGGCGCGGCAAGCTGCGAGCGGGTGTTGCCGAAGCACAGGCCATGCGCGCCATGTCCGCAGCGGACCTCCAGGCCATGACGCGAATGATCGAAGGTGACGCTGCCGTCGCGGTCAACCAGCTTCAGGCGGCCCGCGATCGGCAGTCGGCACTCCAGAGCGATGTCCTCCCGCGCGCGCGAATGGTGATCGAACCGGCGGTCGCGGGCTATGCCTCAGGTCAGTTGCCACTCGTCAGCGTGATTGAAGCGGTGCAGGCGTTGTGGCGGGTCGAGGCCGACCTGATTGCCGCCGACATCGAACTTGGACTTGCGTGGGCGCGTCTCGGGCGCGCCATCGGATCATACGAGGCACTCATTCCATGACAACCTTCACTGGACTTCACCGATTCGCCGCGCCGATTGCCGCCGTGGTCGTGACGGCCGCGGTGTTCACCGGCACGCTATGGGCCCAGCACTCTCGCGAGGCCTGGCCGTTTGCCCCGGACCAGCCCCCGGCAGCGTCGATGGAGATGCCGGCCGCGGCCTCACCCACCGGCTCCGCGTCAACCCATGACCGCGTGCCGATCAATCTCACGGCATCGACACTCCAGGAACTCGACATCCGTCTCGAGGTGGTCAAACGCGAATCGCTCACCCAGCAGGTGCGCGCCGTTGCCACCGTGGTGCCGGACGAATCGCGAATCTCGCACGTGCACACCCGGGTGTCGGGCTGGGTCGAACAACTCGAGGTCAATACCACCGGCGAAATGGTCCGCGCGGGCCAGCCGCTCGCCCGCATCTTCTCGCAGGAATTGTTCTCATCGCAGACCGAGTATCTGGCGGTTCGAAAGTCAACGTCGGCCTCTGGCATCACGAGCGTGGTGGTGGCAGGCGGCCGCACCAGGCTGGGTGTCCTCGGGATGACGCCCGCCGACATCGACGCGATCGAACTGAGCGGCGCGCCGAAGCGACTGGTGACCGTGGTCGCCCCCAGAAGCGGGGTGGTGGTTAACCGCGGCATCACGGTCGGCACTTCCGTCGACCCCTCGACGACGCTGCTCACGATTGCCGACCTGTCGCGCGTGTGGATTCTGGCCGAAGTGCCGGAAGCGAACATCGCGGCGGTCAAGGTCGGCACCCTGGCACAGCTCGATTTTGCCGCGTCTGGCCGCGAGCCGTTTGCGGCGCGGATCGACTTCATTTATCCGACGCTCACCGAACGCACGCGCACCCTGCGAGTCCGCCTCTCGGCAGCGAATGTCGGCGGCACGCTCCGGCCGGGCCTTTACGGCACCGTCGTCCTCGAATCGGCCGGACCGCAGGTGATCACCGTACCGCGTGACGCGGTAGTTGACACCGGA
>JANMUX010000210.1:0-5109 GCA_031392125.1 Acidobacteriota bacterium
GGTGTCACGTGTTCCACCAGCGCATCTTCCACCGTCAGCGATCCGAAGCCATTTCCCGGGTCGCAGTCGGTGCAGTTGCCGAACACGACCGCGCTTGCCTTGGCAAGAATGCCGGCGAGCTTCAGCTGCGTCAGCATGCGATCGATGCGGTAAGGGGCCTCCTCCACATCTTCCAGAAACAACACGCATTTCGAGAAGTCAGGCAGGTAAGACGACCCGACGATGGCCGACAGCACGGTCAGGTTGCCGCCCAGCAGGCGGCCTCGGGCGACGCCGGGCGTAAGTGTGCGAATGCGATTCTGCCGCTGCACCAGCGTGTCGTCACGGTCGAACGACTTGTCGTTCTCGAAGGTAACGGCTTCGCCATCGAACAACACTCGTTTCAGCCAGCCAACGTTGAACGCGTTCCACTGCGAGATGCCGACCGGTCCGTGAAACGTCACCAGCCCCGTTCGCAGGTGGATGGCCGAGTGCAGCGCAGTGATGTCGCTGTAACCGAGCAGCACTTTGGGATTACGCCGAATCATGTCGTAGTCGAGCCGCGGGATGATCCGGGCGCAGCCCCAGCCGCCGCGAATGCAGATAATGCCGCGGACGTCTCGATCTGCGAACATCGCGTTGACGTCGGCGGCGCGGTCCTGGTCGCGACCGGCGAGGTAGCCGTAGCGATCGAGCACATGCTTGCCGACCTTGACCTTCAAGCCAAGCGCCTCGAAGGTCTCGCGAACGATATCGAGATCAACACCGTTGTAAGTGGCGCCGGCGGGATTGATCAGCCCGATGGTGTCGCCCGCCTTGAGCCGGGCCGGCCTCACGGGCGAGCCTTGCGCCGTAAGGCGCGTGCCAAGGGCGGCGGTGGCCATGCCGGCGACAGCCAAAAAATCTCTGCGGTTGGTCATCGGTTCAGTCGCTCCTGCTCGTCTCTCATCCACGCATTCCAGCCGTCGGCGGTGACGACATGCAGCTCGCCGCGCATCCGGTAGTGGCCAAGCCCGCACAGTTGCGAGCAGGCGATCTCCCAATCGCCGGTCTGCGTGGGCGTGAACCATGTTCGCGTCGTCATTCCGGGCACCGCGTCCTGCTTCACGCGCATCTCGTTCAGCGTGAAGCTGTGGACGACGTCGCGGCTGGCGAGTTGAATGACGATGGTCCGGTCCACCGGCAGCGTCAGGATGTTGAGCAGGCCGATGTCGTCTTTCGCGGCCGGCTGGTCTCGATCGATGCCGACCGGGTTCGACGCGCTGATAAGCGTATTGTCGGTACGTCCGAACACGCCATCGGGCCCGGGATAGTGGATGTTCCAGGCAAATTGCTCGCCCGTGACGCGTACTTCGACCGGGCTCACGCCGGCGGGCGGTGGCGCCATGCGCTGCGACCACGCGGGCAGTGCCTGGGTCGTGAGGATAAGTACGTCCCCGAGAATCACTCCGCCGATGGCAATTGCCGGCCACAGTTTGCGCACGCCTCCTTGTCGAGGTTCGGGGTTGGCGCCTTGCCGGAACTTGAACAGAATCACGACGAAGAGCGCCAGCCAGCCCGCGAAGATCAGCAGGATGTGCCCGTGAATGGCGAACAACACCGCATCTAGCATGGGCGCGTGGGCAGAGGCGGCGTTCGGCAGCCAGCGATCGATCACGCGTTTCGATCCTTGAGAAGCCACAGCCGCCAGGCGAATCGCACGAGCGCCAGCACGACGATCGTGGCGACAAAGACGAGTGTGCCCACCCCGGCCCTGACGCCGGCGGCAATCTCCGCGCTTTCAGACGGTCCGCACATCGGGCAGCTCATGACGGGTTACACCACATAGAAGCCGCCCACGATGGCCAGCCAGGCCAGGGCCAGGAAAATCCAGTAGCGCTGCGTGGCTTCGACGCGCGCTCGGAAGCGATCGCGATCGTCCGCCTTTAAGTTGAAGGCGGGTCCTGCCAGCCAGCCCGTGGCAACCGCGCCGGCGAACACGTGGAAGGCGTGCACGAACCCGAGTGTGAACCAGCAGGCGAGCTGCAGCGTCGCCGATGGAAGCAGGCCCCTGCGGATCATCAGAATGTCGCTCATCAGCTTCACCGCGACGAACGCAAGCCCGAGCGCATGGGCGCTGATCAGCCGGATGCGTGTTTGGCCAATCGCCGCTGCGGCGCCGACCAGCAGGGCAGTTTCGAGCCACGGAAAAATGGCAAATGCCTCGGGCCACTCGGTGGAGCCGGCACGGAGCATGACATACGCAGAAAACAGCGACCCAAAGAACATGGTCAGCGAGGCGAGGAGCAGCCAATTGCCCAACCGCGATGCCGACGTTCCCGTATCCGCTCGAGTGACGTGTGGGGTCAGGTCAAGAGAATCACACTTTGGGATGATCGGGGACAGGCCTGCCGTCCACTCGAGGGTCTTTGCATCCCACGGGTTGTAACGGAGACCTGTCCCCAACGATCCCAAAGTGTGATTTTCTTGACCTGACCCCAACCATCCCTTCACAAGGTTCCAGATGAACGGGAGCTGGAACAGGCCCAGCAGGACCGCGGCATATGTCATGTGCGTTTGCCACATGAGCGTCGGCTGCGCGAGCGCGTAGCTGGCACCGGCGTCATACAGCCGCCGGTTCACGCCCATCAGGCCAACCGCGAACATCGGCATGAAGATCAGGTTCATGCAGATGAACGATCCCCAGAAGTGCACCTTGCCAAGCTGTTCGTCGAGCATGCGCCCGGTGATTCGCGGGAACCAGTGGTAGATGCCGGCAAAGAGCGCGAACACCGTGCCTGGCGCCACCAGGTAGTGGAAGTGAGCGACGACGTAGTACGTGTCGTGAAGCGTGACATCGCTGGCGGCCAGACCGAGCGGCAGGCCGGTAAGACCGCCGATGCCGAACATCGGCAGGAACGCGAGCGCGAACAACATCGGCGTGGTGAAGCGAATCGATCCGCCCCACAACGACATGACCAGCGACGAGATCAACACCACCGACGGCACCGAAATGATCATCGTCGTGATCTGGAAGAACGTGCTGAGCGACGTGCCCATGCCGCTGAGGAACATGTGATGGGCCCACACGACCATTGACATGCCGGCCATGAACAGGACGGACGACACCATCAACCCGTAGCCCCACAGCGGCCGCCGGGCGTTGACGGTGATCACCTCGGCCACGATGCCCATCGCGGGCAGAATCAGCACGTAGACTTCCGGGTGTGCCAGGAACCAGAACAGGTGTTGCCAGAGCAGCGGATTGCCGCCACCCATCACGCCCTGCAGCGGAACCCCACCAATCACCAGGCCGGTCGGCATGAAGAAGCTGGTGCCGGCAAGGCGGTCCATCAGTTGAAAAATCGCTGCCGCCTGCAGTGCGGGGAATGCCAACAGCAAGAGCAGCGCGGTCACCAGCTGCGACCAGACGAAGAACGGCAGCCTCATCCACGTGATACCCGGCGCGCGCCCCTGCACGATGGTGACGAGCATGTTGAGGGCGCCCAGCGTTGACGACAACCCGATCAGGATGATGCCGGTGAGCCAGAAGTTCTGCCCGGCGGTCGCGATCACCGACAGTGGCACATACGACGTCCAGCCAGAATTCGGCGCGCCGCCTTCAACGAAGAAGCTCGCGATCATCACGAGGCCGCCCGCGAGATAAAGCCAGTAGCTGAGCGCGCTCAAACGCGGGAACGCCATCGTGTTGGCGCCGATCTGGAGGGGAACGAAATAGATTCCGAAGGCCGAGGCGGCCAGCGGAACAACGGCGAGGAACACCATGACGGTGCCGTGCATGGCCACCAGCTGGTTATAGAACTCCGGCAGCATGATGCCGCCGGGCGCATTGGCCTCGCCGAGCATCGGCACGAGCCACGCCGGCAGCGGCTGGCCGGGCCAGGCCAGTTGCCAACGCATGAGGATCATCAGCAGAAACCCGACCAGCAGGAAAAAGAGGGCGGTCAGGCCATACTGCAGCCCCACCGTCTTGTGGTCGGTCCAGCGCACTTCTTGATTGTAGTGGGCTTAAGGACTTAGGGGGCTTAAGGGTCTAGGGCTTAGGGACTTGGGCCTGGGGCTTATAGAATATTAGCCACCATGACCCGTCCTACTCTTGGCGCCTTCGCGTGCGCGCTTGCGCTTGCGGTGTCCTCCGCCGGTTCGTTGAGCGCACAAGCTGTCGAACCGATTCGTTACACGCTGCGCTTCCCCGCACCCCACACGCACTACCTCGAAGTTGAAGCCAGCATCCCCACCGCAGGCCGCCCAGATGTCGAGGTCTACATGGCCACCTGGACGCCAGGGTCGTACCTGATTCGCGAGTACGAACGCCACGTCGAGGCTGTGACGGCCGCCAGCGGCACGGCCGTGCTGGCTGTGGAGAAATCGCGCAAGAACCGCTGGAAGATCACCACCGGCGGTGCGCGCACCGTGACGCTGCGCTACCGGGTCTACAGCCGCGAGATGACCGTTCGCAACAACTGGGTCGAAGCCGGCTTCGCCATGGTGAACGGCGCGCCAACCTTCGTTACGCTGCCCGACGGCGGCAAGCGGCCGCACGAAGTGACGGTGGTGCTGCCAGCCGCCTGGAAGGGAGTTCAGACGCCGCTGATGCCAGTAGCCGGCGCCACCAACACTTTTCGCGCCGACGATTTTGACACGCTGGTTGACAGCCCCATCATCATCGGCAATCCGGTCGTGCGTGAGTTCACCGTTGACGGCAAGAAGCACGCGCTGGTGCTCGAAGGCGACACCTCGCTGTTCGACGCCGATCGCGCCGCCGCCGACATCAAGAAAATCGTCGAGGCCGGCCGCGATGTGATGGGGCCGCTGCTCTATCCCCACTACTACTTTCTCAACATGGTCACCGAATCGGGCGGCGGTCTCGAGCACAAGAACAGCTTTCTCGGCATGTCGAGCCGCTTCACCACCCGCACCCACCGCTCCTACATGTCGTGGCTCGGCCTGATCGCACACGAGTACTTTCACAACTGGAACGTCAAGCGGCTGCGTCCGATCGAACTGGGTCCGTTCGATTACGAAAACGAAAACTACGTAAAGACGAGCGCCGCGCCCGCCGCGAAGCTCGCCGCAGCCATCAGCCGCACGAGCCCGCGCACGTTGGCGCGCGAGGCGAGGTAAAGCGTT
>JANMUX010000219.1:0-2814 GCA_031392125.1 Acidobacteriota bacterium
GACCTGGTCAGCGAAGGCTACATCCGCGAGGTGCCGCGCGACCCGATGACCCAGTCGAAAGACACCTGGCAGACGACGCCGGCGGAACCGGATGCGAATAATCCGGCCAGCTCGGTGGGGATCTTCAACGTCCGTAGCGGCTCGGATGGGACCGGGCTCGACGGCACGCCCTATAGCGAATGGGATTGACGGGGGGGCAGCACCAGTTGCCAGTTGCCAGTTAAGAGTTAAAGAGTTAAAGAGTTAAGACGAAAGGCCGGCTGCGTTACGCGCATGCCGGCCTTTTGTGTTTGCAGGGTGATGGACTACGGCGGAACGGTCATCGTGAAGGTCGTCGTTCCGGTTGACCCGCTCGCATCGGTTGCGGTGGCTTCAAGGGTATACGAGGTCCCCGGATTGCCGGCCGGGGCGCTAAACGAGCCGCTGCCGCCAGCGTTATACAACTCTTGGCCAGTATCCGTCCGGATCACCCTGACGTTCGTGATCGCGGGGCCGCCGTTGGGGGCAGGAGTGGCCGTGACGCTGAAGCTCTCCAAGGTGTTCGGGTTGACCGGAGGACTCGTGTGCTGGAGCGTCACCGTCGGCTGTCGAGACGTCACAATCACTGCACACGATGACGATCCGCGTTGACCGTTGGTATCGGTGACCGTAGCTGTGACGGTATAACCATCAGCTCTCGTGTATGTCTTGGTGAAGCTCGTCGGCCCCGTGATTTGACCGAGATCGCGGCTGGTGCCATCACCAAAGTCAACGGTCACATTCTGAACCGGGAACGTGCTGGTCGCCGGCGGTGTCACCGTATAGGCCGCAGGCGTATTGGTGAAAGCAGTGGCGGGGCAAGTAATCCCGATCGTCGGCAACACTCTCGACACGTTCACCGAGAAGGAACCGGTTCCTTGCTGGCCGTTCAGATCCGTTGCTGTCGCCGTGACGGTGTAAGAATCGGCCCGAGCGAACGTATGCGACACGGTCGTCCCGGACGTGATCGGTCCGAGATTGCGCGGCGCCGAACCATCGCCCCAGTTAACGACGACATCGCGAAGCGGGGCGCCGCCCGCGGGCACCGTCGGTATGATGGTGAAATTCGCCGGCAGTCCCGCGGTCGCTGTTGCAGGTCCAGTCACTGCCACCGTAGGCGCATTCACAATCGTTACAGTGACCTCGCCGGTCTTCGCCGCGACAGTCGCGGTCACCTTTGACGTGCGAGTGGTGGTTAACGTCGTGCGCGCTTCACCGTTCGGGTCGGTGTTGACCGACCCCGGGCTGACGGTACCGAAGTCGGTCGTGAACAGAACCGGGGCGTTGGGCAGGGGAGCGCCACTGACATCGCTGACGATCGCGACGATCTGCGACGTCCCGCCGGCCTGCGGAATGGTCGGCGGCTCGGCCCGGACCCTAAGCGATTCGGCCGCCGCAGCACCGACGTTCAGTTCGAGAGGGGCCGTCACCGTTGCGCCGCCGGAAAAAGCACTGATGACGGCCTTGCCCGATTGTGTTCCCGTAAACATCACCCGCGCTGTTCCGCCGTTGGTGCGGGCTTCGCGCGGCTCGATGCTGCCGAATGACGACGTGAAGGTGACGACCGTGCCGTTTTGGACGGGCGTTCCCGCCGATTCGATCACCGATGCCGTGACTTCGGCCGTCCCGTTGATCGGCACGGACGTCTTATTGACTGTGAGCGTGATGACCGCTCCGGTCGGCGAGACCAGCGACATCTTCTCGCAGCCCCACAGCGTGGTAAAAGTGATGGCGAGGATGAGAATTGATGGGTGAAAGCGTGACAATAAATTACCTGTTAAATATAATAGACTCATGAAGTTAGCGGGTCAACCCTTGTCTACTGAACCATTGCGGCGACCGAGCGGTTCGCACGGCTACGCCATGGCTGCGCTGCTCATTGGCATGAGCGTGATGGCAGTCATCATGGGAGCTCTGCTGCCGGTGTGGACCCAGTTGGTGACCCGCGAGAAAGAAGCCGAGCTGGTGTTCCGCGGCAACCAGTACGTGCGCGCCATTGCACTGTTCCAGCGCAAGTTCGCCAATACCAATCCACCGACGGTCGACCTGCTGGTTGAACAACGTTTTCTCCGTAAGAAATACAAGGATCCGATCACCAACGACGATTTCCAGCCGATATTCGCGAATCAGGCCATGCAGGGCATCAGCGCGCCAACCGGCGCGCTAAGGCCTGGACAACAAGCCACCGCTTCGCTCGGCACCCCGGCGCAACAGACGCTCCAGCAGGGTTTTGGCACCGCCGGCGCCAGTTCCGCCGGCGGCATTATCGGCGTCACGTCGAAGAGCAAAGAGACCTCGATCAAGGTCTTC
Source organism: Acidobacteriota bacterium (assembly GCA_031392125.1). Taxonomy (GTDB): domain Bacteria; phylum Acidobacteriota; class Vicinamibacteria; order Vicinamibacterales; family UBA2999; genus 12-FULL-67-14b. The sequence continues at coordinate 2,329 of JANMUX010000219.1, forward strand.
AACGGCCGCGACAAATACAACGAGTGGGCGTTTGTCCATGTTCAGACGGCGCAGCGCCCCGCAGGGCCGGGAGCCCCGATGCCGGGACAAGGTGGAGTGCCAGGCGGCAAGCCTGGGATGCCGGCGGGGCCGTTCAATCCCGGGCAAAAGCCAGGCATCGGATTCGGGCCGGGCGGCGGAATGGGTGGTCCTGGCGGCGGGTTCCCGGGCGGCGGAGGCTTCCCTGGCGGACCTGGGGGAGGGCCGCAGCCAACTCGCCCGGCGATTGGTATGCCTGGCGGCCCCGGGCAAATGCCTCAGCCGATCAAACCGCCGGGGTAGAAATACGGTGCCAAGGGGTGCCTACGGTGCCAAGGGAGCCAAAGGGTGGGTGCCAAGGTGCCAAGGTGCCAAGGTGCCAAAGGTGCCAAGGGGCCAAAGGTGCCAAGGGGCAGGTGCCAAGGGTGCGGTGCCAAGGGTGCCAGGCTACTGCGATAGGTCGGTCAC
>JANMUX010000271.1:0-10625 GCA_031392125.1 Acidobacteriota bacterium
GCGCGCTGATGGCAACGAGCGGCGTCGCCAGTGGCCGACACCAGCGCCTGCATGGGTGTCAGCCCCGCCTCCACCATCATCTCGAGTTCGAGATGTTCGAAGAAGCCCTGAAAGCGAGCGGGCGGACCCGTGTCGGTGCCGAACGCGATGCGGACGCCGCGGTCCACCAACATCTTTAAGTTCCGCTTCGCCACTTCAAGCCCCGCCTTGTATTGCTGCCCGGCTTTCCATCCAGCGCTGCTGCGAATCTGCTCGTGGCGCTTCGGATCCTTTAGCTGGCTGACGATCTCCGGTGTCACGCCCTTGACGAAGAACGGGTCGTCGACCCAGGCCGGCGTGGCGTCGTAGATAAACGTTGAAATCTCGCGCGTGAAGGTGGGTGAGTAGCAGACGTCGCGGGCCTTCATGGCGGTGATGAACGCCTCGTCCACAGCCACGTCGCGCACGCTGTGGGCGATGAAGTCGGCGCCGCCGGCGAGCGTTGCCTTGGCGTCGGCCAGCGAGTAAATGTGCACGGCGACCTTGAGGTTGCGCTTGTGCGCCTCCTCGATGGTGGCACGCCAGGCCGGCTCGGGCATCCTACGGGTGGTGCCCAGGTTGTCATCGACGCGAATTTTGAGCAGATCCGGCTTCATCTCCGCAACCTTGATGGCCATGGCGCGCGCCGCTTCCGCCGTGTCGCCGGTAATGACCGCGCCGGCGACGAAGAGCCGGGCGCGATCGAGCGGGCCCGATGCCTGTTCGTTTCGCAGCTCGAAGCCGGCCGCCTGGTCGTCGCCGAGGCTAAACACCGTCGTCACGCCGTATTGCGCGTAAGTTCGAAGCTGGCGCGTCAGGTTCTCGCGCGTGTAGGCGGCCGGGTCGGAGCGCAGTCCCACCGTAGCGGCGACGTGTCCATGCGCGTTGACCAGCCCCGGCAGCAAGGTCTTACCCTTGGCATCAATCCGCGTGGCCCCCGCCGGCACGGCCGTAGTCGCGGCCGGGCCCACGGCCACGATGCGGGCGCCGTCGATGATCAGCGTACCGTTCTCGACCACGCGGCCGCTGCCGTCGATCAACCGCCCGCCGACAAACGCGGTGACTTGTGCCGAGACAGAGACGGCGCTTGACGCAACAAGGGCCAGGCAGGCTAACAAGGCTTGAGCGATACGCATGGCGCGGATGATAGCATTCGTGGATGCCTCCTTTGCGGGTCCTGGTTGCCGATGATGAGCCCGTGTCGCGCACGGTGGTGGGCGCCATGTTGAAGAAGGCCGGCTACGAAGTCAGCTTCGCCATCGACGGAGAGCAGGCCTGGCAGCAGCTGGCAGTCCGCAACCCGCCGGCCATTGCCTTGCTCGACTGGGAGATGCCCGGGCTGGCCGGGCCTGAAGTCGTGAAGCGGATTCGCGCCAGTGAAGAGCAGACGCCGACCTACATCATCCTGCTCACCTCGCGCGATTCATCAGCCGACATCGTCACCGGCCTCAAGGCCGGCGCCAACGACTACGTCACCAAGCCGGCCGACGAAGACGAGCTAATCGCGCGCGTGAACGTCGGCGCCCGCGTCGTCGAACTGCAGACCGCGCTGGCCGATCGCGTGCGCAATCTCGAAGAAGCACTCGCCAACGTCAAGGCCTTGCAGACCCTGTTGCCGATGTGTGCGTACTGCAAGGCGATTCGCAACGACCAGAACTACTGGGAGAAAGTGGAGACCTACTTCCACGATCACTCAGGGGTGTCGTTCTCGCACAGCTATTGTCCGACCTGCTATGACCGCTTCGTCAAGCCGCAGCTCGATGCGCTCGACGACGTGACTCAGGGGCAGCGCAGCCAGAAGGGTAGATGATGCCGGGCCCGGTTCTGGACCCGTCGGTCATCGAAAGCTTGCGCCAGCTCACGCCACCGGGCGAACCCGACGTGCTGGCCGAGGTGCTGCAGTTGTTTCTTGAAGACGTGCCCCTGCGGATCGAAAAGCTGCGCGGCGCCTGGCAGGCTGGCGATGCCGTCGAAGTGCAGCGGTCGGCGCATTCCTTGAAGGGCAGCGCCGGCAACATTGGCGCCACCGATTTGTTGGCCGTCTGCCGCCTGCTCGACGACCGGGGCAAGTCGGGCGACCTGTCGAATTTCGAAGGCCTGGTCGCGTCACTCGACGCGGAGTACGCCAGGGTCGAAGCCGAGATTCAGCGGCTGATCGCCTAGAACAAGTCGCCGGCGGCGGATTCTTCGGGTCGGCCGTAGCGCTTCAAGTACTCGCGCAGCCTCAGCTTCCTTGCGGCGCTCTCCGAGGTCATGTAACGGATGACTCCGTAAATCGGCCGTTCTGGAAACCACGGACGGTCGTATCGCCCCAGCACCCAGAAGATGCCGCTGTACGAGTTTGGATTGCGGCCGTCGAGCGCGTACTTGTTGTTCAGCTCAATCATCACGGCGAGGGCTTCGCGTGGGGTCGCCGACCATTGCAGGATCTTCTTGCCCCAGAGCATGCGCAGATAGTTGTGCATGCGGCCTTCACTGGCCAGTTGCCGCTGCGCAGCGTTCCAGAGGGGATCGTGCGTGCGCGCATCTTCCAGGGTCTGAAGATCGTACAGCGACTCGCGTTCGTCACCCTCGTGGCCTTCGAGCGTGGCAATAGCCCAGGCGGGTAGCGATTCGAACGCATCGTAATCGTTGCGCTTCGACGTGAAGTTGAAGCCGAGCTCACGCCAGGTAACCAACTGATCCAGGAAGGCTTCCGCAGGCGCGCTGACACCCCACCAGCCCTCGCGCGCGCCGGTGGCTCGCTGCGGCGTATCGCCGAGCCAGCCTTCGCGCGTCATCAGCGCGTCGAACACCTCGTGCGCTGAGAGGTGTCCCCAGTGCAGGTATGGCGACAGACCGCTTGACGCCTCGCGGTCGGGGTGATTGCGGTCGGTGGCGTAGCCTGGAAGGCCGTTCGCCAGGAACTGCTGCAGAGCTGCCTTCGCCGCTGCCGAGCCGCCGCGCGTGTCAACGGGCCGAACGCGCTGATCGATGGCGAGTTCAGTGAGGGAGCCGCCGGCATCGAGCCAGGTGAGGGCATCGCGCCACCGCGCGGTGATGAGCTCGGGAAGGTCGGGAGGCGGCCCGCTGAGCGCCGATAGTGGGTCAGCCAACGGACGGTGCGAGAGGTGAGCCGGCAGCGCGTTTTGCAGCGCTCGCCTGAACGAGTACGCCGTCGGATGAACCTTGTCGATGGCGCGCATGGGCATCAGGCCATTTGAATCCACCGCTTCCAGGGCAACCGGAAGCGCGGCGCCAGCCGCCGCCACCATGCCAGGCAAGAAAAAGCAGGGGAAGTCATCGGTCACGACTACCGACGCGTTAGCGGCCACCGCGGCCAGTAACCCACGGCCCTCGCCGTCGGCGCGCTCGAGGTACGAGTGGTATCGAACGCCCGGTCGCTGAAACGCCTGGGCGTTGTCACGCATCCCATCTACAACGAACTGATGAAACCGGGTCGAAGCCCAGCGGTGACCGGCGCGCAGCGCTTCGAGCACAACTAACGGCTTCCCAAGTGCCACCGCGTGCTCCACGGCGCGCTGGAGCCCGAAATTGTGGCCCGCGCGGCGGGCGGCAATCATCCAGTACAGGACGTAGTCGCCGTCCTTGCGAACGGGAGCGCGGTTGATGGCTGAAATCCGCTCGCTAGGAACCATTGCAGTTAGAATGAATGATTAGTGGGACGCCTGAGTGTGCTCAGTGGATTCAAGGTATGGGAAACATAAAATGATCGTGCAGCGCTATCCAGAACCGTTCATCGCGCCGATGCGCGCAGAGTTGTCGCGCCTGGGATTTGAAGACCTCAAGACCCCTGACGCCGTCGAGAGCGCGGTCAAACAGGCCGGCACGACGATGATTGTCGTCAATTCGGTGTGCGGCTGCGCCGCCGGCAAGGCTCGTCCCGGCATCGCACTCGCGCTGCGCCAAGGCAAGCGCCCCGACCACCTGGCCACTGTGTTTGCCGGCGCCGATGTCGAAGCCACCGACGCCGCCCGCGCCCACTTCTCGCCTTACCCGCCGTCATCGCCTTCGATTGGTCTGATGAAGGACGGCAAGCTGGTCTACTTGATGGAGCGCAAAGACATCGAGACTCGCTCGTCAGACCTGATTGCCGCCGAGTTGCAGAAAGCCTTCGAGCAGCACTGCTAGAAACGGCGGGCTAGCCGCCGCGCGTATGCATTTCCAAATGCGGATCCCTGCGCAGTGAGGTCACCGGAATTAACGGCGACCGCTCGCGCAGGGACAACCGCGCTTCGGCTCCGCGATCAGTGCGGGCCCGCCACACGCTGGTAACCAGGTCACGCAGCGCTTCGTCGCTCACCCCGCCTCGCAGCGGCCCGCGCAAGTCGACGCCTCGCGCGCCATACAGGCAGAGATACCAGAGGCCGTCGGCCGTCAGGCGGCTGCGGTCGCACGACTTGCAGAATGGTTCGGTGGTCGAGGCGATGATGCCGAACACGGTGCCGTCAGCCAGGCGATAGCGCTCGGCGGGCGCTGACGAAGACTCCAGCGGCACGATCTCCCCGTAATGCGTCGCGATGGTTGCCAGCATCTCCTGCCGCGATACGACCTGGTTGGTGGACCAGGCTGTGGCGCCGCCAACATCCATGTATTCGATGAAGCGGATCTCCGCGCGCCGCTCGCGTGCAAACTCCAGCAGCGGAATCAGCTCGTCGTCGTTCACGTGGCGAATCAATACCGTGTCGATCTTGAATCCGGGGAACGTGTCGACGGCCGCGTCGATGCCGGCCAGCACCCGCGGCAACTCGTCGAACCGCGCGAGCTTGATGAAACGATCGCGCTGCAGGGTGTCCAGGCTGATGGTCAGGCGCTGCAGACCGGCCGCTTTCAAATCGGCCACGGCCGGAGCCAGCAGCACCGCGTTGGTGGTCATGGCGAAGTCGCGGATCGCCGGCTTCTTCGCCAGCCGGGTCACCAGGTCCGGTAGATCCCGCCGCAGCAAAGGCTCGCCGCCGGTGAGCCGCACCTTGTCAACGCCGAGGATGAGGAACTGATCGACGAGGCGCTCGATCTCTTCGAACTGCAGAATGTCCTCACGCGGCAGCCAGAGGTAATCGGCCTCGGGCATGCAGTACTGGCATCGCAGGTTGCAGCGATCGGTGACCGACACGCGAAGGTTGCGCAAGGGGCGCTGGTGGGCGTCGAGAACGGACACTGGCTTGATCATAGTGCCTAAGGTGCCTAAAGTGCCTATAGTGCCTGGAGTGCCGAGGGTGCCTGAGTTGCCAGGAGAACCGAAACGATTGCGGTCGCTTGATGTGTTCCGCGGCGTGACCGTGGCCGCCATGGTGATTGTGAACAACCCCGGCGACTGGGGCGCGGTCTACTGGCCCCTTCTGCATGCCGAGTGGCATGGCTGGACACCCACCGACCTGGTCTTCCCGTTCTTCCTCTTTATCGTTGGTGTGTCGATCGGGCTGGGGTCGAAGGCGACCAGCGTGCCGGCCATTCTCAGGCGCGGGGCCGTCATTTGGGGACTGGGCTTGTTCCTCGCCGGCTTTCCGTTCTTCCGTCTTGCCACCATTCGCATTCCTGGCGTGCTGGCTCGAATCGCCTGGTGCTACGTCGCTGCTGCACTGCTGGCGCGGGCGTTGGGCGGTGATCGGGATCGCACCCGTTCAGCCTTGCTGGTCGTTGTCGCGCTGTTGGGCGGCTATTGGATTCTTCTGACGGTGGTGCCGTTTCCGGGCGGCAGTGCGGGCGACCTTACAGCGGGAAAGGACATCGGCGCTTGGCTCGATCGCTCGCTGTTTGGCCGGCACATGTGGCGTGGCGGCGCCTACGATCCCGAAGGCCTGCTCAGCACCATTCCGGCGATCGGCACGACCCTGCTCGGTGTGCTCGCCGGCTGGCGAATCAAGGACTCGGGATCGCCACGGGCGACTGTTCGCGGCCTGTTAGGCTGGGGCCTCGCCGGGGTGATCGCGGGCCTCGTTGTCGCAGTGTGGCTGCCGCTCAACAAGAGCCTGTGGACCAGTTCGTACGCGCTGTTCACCGCGGGCCTGGCATCGGCGTCACTGGCGGCTTGCTATTGGCTGCTCGACGCCGGCGCAAAACAGCAGCTCCGCGGTATCACGGAACCCTTCGTGGCCTTGGGGCGAAACGCCATCTTGCTGTTCGTGCTCTCGGGTCTTATCGCCAAGACCCTGATCTACGTCGAGTGGCCGGACCCGGCATTACCGCTGGGCCGCTGGCTGTACTTGTCCGCGTTCGCACCGTTCGCGCCAGCACACGTCGCATCCCTCGCGTATGCGATTGCGAACCTGCTGTTGCTATACGCGCTTCTGGCGTACATGCACCGCCGGCGAATTTACCTCACGGTCTAGGCCAGCACCCTAGCACCTCAGCACCTGAGCACCCCAGCACCCTACCTTGGCTGCTTCATCCGTTCGAGCAACTCGCCGAGGCGCCGGATCTCTTCGCCATACTTCGCCCAATCGCCGGCGCGCTGCGCATCGAGCGCTCGCTGGTACGACTCGCGGGCATCGCTGGCCATTCGTTCCCACTCGGCCGACGCCGGCGGCGGTGCGGGGGCGGCAGAGGTCCCGCCCGCGGCCGCTGACGGCGCGACCGCTTGGGTGGCCGCCGGCCGGCCGCTGCGGTCGTTTTCACCAAACAGCCGGTCGATGGCTTCGTCGAGTGTGCGCTCCATCACGATGCGGTTCTGGTAGGCAACGATCACCCGTGTCAATTCCGGAATGCGCCCCGCTTGTGCGCGCAGGTAAAGCGGCCGCACGTAGATCAGCGACTGTTCGATCGGAATCACCATCAAGGTGCCCTGGATGACTTCCGAGCCGCGCTGGTTCCACAGCGCAATCTGCGGCGAAATGACCTGGTCCTGGTTGATGCGCGCGACGACCTGTTGCGGGCCGAACACCAGCGTCTGCTTCGGGAACTGGAACACCTGCAGCTTGCCGTAGTCGTCACCGTCGCTGCGCGCGACCATCCACGAGGCCAGGTTGTCGCGGCGGCGCGGCGTGAACGGCAGCATCTGGATGAACTCCGCCTCGGTTTCGCCCGGCAGTTTCATCATCGCGTAGTACGGCTCCATGCGCCGGCTTTCGCCGCTGCTGTCAACCGCGGGCGCCTCCCACTGGTCTTCCTTGTTGTAGAACACCGCGGGGTTGGTCATGTGGTAGGTGGCGTAGACCGACGCCTGGATCTGAAAAATGCCTTCGGGGTAGCGAACGTGCGCGCGCAGCCCGGCCGGCATTTCACTGAGCGGCTTCATCAGCGTGGGGAAGATGCGCGCGAGGGTTTGGGCAATGGGATCGTTGGGCTCGGCGGCGTAGAAGTCCACGGAGCCGTGATAGGCATCGATCACGACCTTCACCGAGTTGCGAATGTAGTTCACGCCGCCAGCCGCCGTGGCATACGGGTAGCGGTCGGTCACGGTATAGGCGTCCTGCAGCCAGAAGATGCGGCCGTCGTGGACGACCGGGTAGGGGTCTTCGTCGAAGACCAGGAACGGCGCGATCTTCGAGACCCGCCGCCGGATCTGGCGGTCGAACATCAGCCGGCTCTCAGCGGTAATGTCGTCGCTCAGCAGGATCTGGTACGAACGGAAGCGGGCGGCGAAGAGCAACTTGTTCCAGAGCGACCCCACCGGCACGCCGCCGGTGCCGCTGTAGGTCGTGTAGACGTTGTCTTCGCCCTTCGGGTAATGAAACTCCTGGGCCTTGCTGCGCACGATCACGTAATCACCCGCCAGCTCGCCGTAGTAAATGCTCGGCTCGGTGATGTCGATGTCGACGGTGGTTACCGGCGGCAGGTCGCGAACGAACAGGACGGGCAGGCCTTCGCTCGTGACCTGGTTGACCGGGCCGAGCGTCAGGCCATGGCCGTGGGTGAACACCATCCGTTCGTTAATCCAGGTCCGGTTAGGTAGCGCCGCCGGGTTCAGCTCGCGAACCGAGAGCATGACCTGCCGGTTCTTGCCGTTGATCATGTAGCGGTCGTTGTCGACCGACACGAAGTCGTAGTAGGTGCGAATCTCCTGGATCTGCCCGAAGGTGTCGAGCAACGGCTGGTGGTCCCACAGGCGCACGTTGTCGAGCGTGCCGCGATTGGCTTCGAGGTCGGCGCGCGTCAGCGTGCCTTCGCCAGGCAGCTCGCGCTCTTCGACCTGGTCGAGCGCGAACGCCTCGCGGGTGGCCGCGATGTTGTATTCCATGAAGGGCGTTTCGCGCACCTGCTCGTTGGGCGTGACCGCAAACCGCTGAAGCATGGTGGCGTAGCCTTCGCCGCCGAGCAGGGTGACGGCGTACAGTGCCGCGCCCGCGATCAGCAACCGGTTGGAACTACCGGCCGCCGAGGCGGCGGCTAAACCGGCGGCGATTACCGCCGCGGCCATCAGTGCCAGCGCCGCCGGCATGCGCGCGTAGACGTCGGCGTAGCTGGCGCCCTGGATAATGCCCGACGGCGACACGATTTCGTTCAGGCGGCTCAGCCAGGCACCGGCCGCGAGCACGAGGAAGAAGGCCGCGGCCAGCCACGTCAGGTGCTTGCGCGCGCGTTCGTCGATGCGAATGCCGAACGGCGTCAACGCCATCTGTCCTGCCGCCACGTAAAGCGCTGCGGCGCCGGCCGCCGCCAACACCACCATGCCCATCACCAACCCGCGCGCGAGCCCGAGCGCCGGCAGCGTGAAGATATAGAGGCTGGCATCGTGCCCCAGCACGGGATCGCTCTTGCCGAAGGGCGACTGGTGCCACCAGGTCAGCACCGTCATCCATTGGCTGGCCGCAAACGACGCCAGCAAAAAGGCGGCGACGACCACCACCAGCATGACCAGCGGGCGCAGCTGATCGCGCGTTGGCAGCGCCACGCTGAAGCCTTCCCGTGTCGTAAAGGTCACCGGCGCCGGCGAAATGGAGGCGAGCGCCACCCGCACATTCAGCGTCAGCCATGCGACGGCGGCGACGAACACGGCGACCGCGAGTGCGGCCCGCGCGGTGATTTCGGTGGAGTAGACGTCCTGGTAGCCGACCTCGCCAAACCACATCCAATCGGTCAGGAAGTCGACGGTAAAGGGCAGGAAAAAGAACAGCGCTCCCGCGAGGAGGAGGACGATAAATCGTAAGGGCACAACGCCATCTTACTCCCCCCGCTTCAGCCTCCGCAGCGTCCGCCGCTGGTCGCGGTCGGGACGCGTTGGCGGGGTGGCGGCCGCCCGGTAGATGCGCTCGAGCCGGCGGAGTTCTATCTCTTCCGGCGTCGGCTTGGGGGAGTTGTCCTCATACAGCAGCCGTGCCTCGGCCCGCGACACGCTGCGGTCGGCGACGCCCAGGACCGTGAGCAGCTGCTTGCGGCCCAGGGGCCGTTGAATGATCAGCTGGTCGTCCTGCCTGATTTCGCGGTGCGCTTTCGCGATCTGGCCGTTCACGCTGACCTTTCCCAGCTTGCACGCTTTCTGCGCTTCAGAGCGGGTCTTGAAGACGCAGGCCACGTCGAGCCATACGTCGAGCCTCACCGTGTCCACGAACCCAGCTTAATGCAACCACGAAGGACACGAAGGGAACCACGAAGCCACACGACATGAGATTGGAAGGACAAGATTGCTTCGCGTGCTTCGTGGGTAAGCTTCGCGTCCCTCGTGGTTGTACAATCTCGCGCTTATGAGTAGGCGTCCGCATTCCTCACTGGTGTTAGATGGCCCCGAACGCGCGCCGGGACGCGCGATGTTGCATGCGGTGGGCTTTACGCGTGCCGACTTCCAGAAGTCGCAGGTGGGCGTTTGTTCGACCTGGAGCCAGGTCACGCCGTGCAACGTGCACATTGACGTGCTCGCACGCCATGCCGCCGACGGCGTGAACGGCGCTGGCGGCAAGCCGTCGATCTTTAACACCATCACCGTGTCGGACGGCATTTCGATGGGCACCGAGGGCATGAAGTACTCGCTGGTCTCGCGCGAGGTGATTGCCGATTCCATTGAGACCGTCATGGGCGCCGAGGGCCTCGACGGCCTGGTCGCGATCGGCGGCTGCGACAAGAACATGCCGGCCTGCGTGATCGCGATGGCGCGCCTCAATCGGCCATCCGTCTTCGTGTACGGCGGCACCATCATGCCGGGCATCTTCCAGAATCGCCCGGTCGACATCGTCTCGGTGTTCGAGGCGGTCGGGCAGCACGCGGCAGGGAAGCTGTCGGACGCGGCGCTGGCCGACCTCGAGCAGCACGCGTGCCCGGGCGCCGGCTCGTGCGGTGGCATGTATACCGCCAACACCATGGCGTCGGCGATCGAGGCGCTCGGCTTGAGCCTGCCCAACAGCTCGGCGCAAGCGGCGATCTCGGATGACAAGAAACGCGATTGCGTGAGCGCCGGAGCGGCGGTCGTGCGGCTGGTGCAGGACAACCTCCGGCCGCGCGACATTCTGACGCGCGGGGCATTCGAGAATGCGATCACCGTTGTGATCGCGCTCGGCGGCTCTACCAACGCAGTGCTGCACCTGCTGGCGATCGCGCACGCGGCGGAGGTGAAGCTGTCGCTCGACGACTTCACGCGCATCGGCAGAAAGGTGCCGGTGCTGGCCGACTTGAAGCCAAGCGGCAAGTTCGTGATGGCGGAGCTGATCAAGATCGGCGGCCTGACCCCGTTGATGAAG
>JANMUX010000281.1:0-1617 GCA_031392125.1 Acidobacteriota bacterium
GCGGTCCGTGCGGGCCTGCAGGCGGGCAGCGGCCTGCCCGACGTCGTCCAAATCGAATTCCAGCACCTCGAGAGCTTCCGCCAGCTCGACGCCTTCGCCGACATCGGCCAGTGGGCAAACCCGCACAAGGCGGAGTTCCCAGAAGGCACGTGGAGCCAGCTCGGCAAGGGCGATGTGGTCAACGCCATGCCGCAGGATACCGGTCCGATGGCGATGCTCTATCGCAAGGACATCTTCGACAAGCATGGGATCACGCCGCCCACCACCTGGGCCGAGTTCGCCGACACCGCCAAAAAGCTCCATGCGGCCGATCCGAATGTTTTCATCGCCGACGCGCCGTTCGGAGCCAATGCCGACTGGGTCAATGGTCTTCTGTGGCAGATGGGCTGGAAGCCGGTCAGCCGCGATGGCGACAAGCTCGTGATCAACATCAACGACAAGATTGCTAAGGACTTCGCCGCCTATTGGCAGGACCTTATTACCGCGGGTGTCGTCGAGACCAAGCCGGGCTTCAACAATGAGTGGTACGCCGGCCTCGACTCGGGTCGCTATGCCACCTGGATCACTGCGGGCTGGGGTCCGGTGTTCCTGACCTCGTTCGCCAAGACCAGCGCGGGCCAGTGGCGTGCCGCCGATCTGCCACAGTGGGGCGCGAGCATGAAGTTCGCGACCGGCGCCTGGGGTGGCTCATCGCTGGCCGTGCTGAAAGCGACCCAGCATCTGCCAGAGGCCGCCGAAGTGGCGATCTGGCTGTGCAGGGACCCCGAGGCCACAAAGCTCTACACCACCAAGCAATTCTTCTTCCCCACCACCAAAGCGCTGCTGTCGAGCCCGGAATGGGCGGGCAACAAGATGGATTTCTACGGCGGCCAGGCGGTGAACGAAGTGTTCGCCAAATCGGCGAATGCCGTGGTGCCGTTTGAGTGGAGCCCGTTCCAGAGCTTCCTCTACCAGTCGATGGCCGATGAATTCGGCGCCTCGATCGGCGGCAAGGGCACGCTGTCGGATGCGTTCGACCGCATCCAGGACGCCGTGGTCACCTACGCGAAGGAACAAGGCTTTACCGTAGACTGAGTTCTCCCGGTCAGCGGCGGGCGCGCTTGATCGGCGCGCCCGATTTCTTCATCTTGCCGGACGGGGGGGACCATGACAATGTCGAATTCGCCAGCCGCCGCGACACGCCCAGCGCGATCGGGCGGTTTTACGTCACGAAAGCTCGCGCCCTATCTGTTCCTGGCGCCCTTCGTGCTGCTGTTTATCGCCTTCATCGTCGCGCCGCTGGTCTATGCGTTCTACATGAGCCTCTTCCGCGACACGCTGGTGGGCGGACGGCAATTCGCAGGGGCAGCGAGCTACATCAAGGTCGCGGGCGACGCCAAGTTCTGGGGCGGGGTGTGGAACCTCGTTCTGTTCGGCATCGTACAGGTGCCGATCATGCTGGGCCTGGCGCTGTTGGTCGCCATCGTGCTCGATCGTGGCCAGGTCTATGCCAAGGGCGTCTTCCGGCTCGGCTTCTTCCTTCCCTACGCCGTGCCGAGCGTAATCGCGACGATCATCTGGGGTTACCTCTACGGCCCTAACTTCGGCCCGTTCACGCAGCTGGCCAAGGCGTTGAAC
>JANMUX010000297.1:0-16083 GCA_031392125.1 Acidobacteriota bacterium
TTTCATGTTGCGCGACAGCGCGCAGTCGTTCCAGGACATTGGCCTGTGGAGCAATGGGTCGGCCACCGTGACCGGCCGCGGCGATCCTGAGCAGGTGCAAACCCTGCAGGTCACCGATGGGACACTGGCGGTACTGGGCGTGCAGCCGGCACTGGGCCGCGGGTTCAGCCGCGAAGACGACCTGCCCACAGGTCCCGAGGTCGTGATGATCTCGCATCGTTATTGGCAGCGGGTGTTCAGCGCCAGTTCGTCGGCCGTCGGCCAGACGCTGATGGTGAACGGCAAGGCCAGCGAAGTGATTGGCGTGCTGCCGGAAGGTTTTCGATTTCTGGACGAGAACCCGGCGGTCGTCATCCCCTTCAAGTTCGATCGCGCAACCATCAACGCGGCTGGCTTCAGTTACCAGGGGTTAGCGCGCCTCAAGCCCGGCGTCACGATCGCGCAGGCCAACGCCGATGTCGAGCGCCTGCTGCCGACGCTGACCGAACGCTTCCCACTCCCGCCTGGCTTCACCCAGAAGATGTTCGCCGAAGCGCGCTTCGGCGCACTGGTGCGCCCGCTCGAGGTGGATGTGGTGGGCGACATCGGCACCATGCTGTGGCTCATGCTCGGCACCGTGGCGCTCGTGCTGGTCGTCGCGTGCGCCAACGTCGCCAACCTGTTCCTGGTGCGCGCCGAGGGCCGCCAGCAGGAGTTGGCGGTGCGTCTGGCGCTCGGCGGCTCGAGTCGCCGCATCGCCTGGGAACTGCTGTCGGAGTCGCTGCTGGTCGCGCTGATTGGCGGCGTTCTCGGCGTGGCACTCGCCTACGGCGGCATCCAGTTGCTGGTCTACTTGCAGCCGGCACAACTGCCGCGCCTCGACGAGATCGCGCTCGATCCGATCGTGCTGCTGTTCACGCTGGCGTTGTCGCTGGTGGCCGGTTTGTTGTTCGGGGCGATCCCGGTGATCAAATACGCGCGGCCCCACCTGGCGTCGGCGCTCAAGGATAGTTCGCGCGGGTCGAGCGAAGGCCGAGAGCGGCATCGCGCGCGCAACACGTTCGTGGTCGCGCAGGTGGCGCTTGCCGCGATCCTGCTGGTCGCATCTGGATTGATGGTCCGCACCTTTCTCGCCATTCGCGAAGTGCCGCCGGGATTCACGCAACCAGAGCAGGTGCTGACCATGCGGATCTCGATTCCCGAGGCCGTGGTGAGCGACGCCGGCCAGGTGGCGCAACTGCACGAGCAGATCGTGCGCAAGATTGAGGCGGTGCCAGGGGTGACGGCGGTGGGCACGACCTCGTCGTTGACGCTCGACGGCAACAATAACAACGACCCGGTCTGGGTCGAGGACTTCCCCAGCCCCGAAGGACAAATCCCGACGCTGCGGCGGCACAAGTATGTCGGCGAGGGCTACTTCAAGACGATGGGCAATCCCATCGTTGCCGGTCGCGACCTGACGTGGCGGGACGTTCACACCTCTGCCCCGGTCGCTCTATTGAGCGACAACCTCGCGCGCGAGTACTGGAAGGACCCGGCCAGGGCGATCGGCCGACGGATTCGGCGCACGCCACAGACGCCGTGGATTGAGATTGTCGGCGTGGTCGGCAACGAACGCCAGGACGGCGCCACGCAACCGGCGCCGACGACGATTTATTGGCCGATGCTGATTGCCGCCGGTTTCGACAATCAACCCTACGTGCAGCGATCGCTTGGGTATGCAATCCGCTCGTCGCGCCTGCAGTCGCCCGGCTTCCTGCCCGAAGTGCAGCGCGCGGTCTGGAGCGTCAATCCCAGCCTGCCGCTTGCGCGCGTGCGCACACTGGAGGAGATGTACGAGCGGTCGATGGCGCAGACCTCGTTCGTGCTCGTGATCCTGGGCATTGCCGCGTCGGTCACGCTGCTGCTGGGCATTGTTGGCATCTACGGCGTCATTGCCTACATCGTGTCGCAGCGCCGGCGCGAGATCGGCATCCGCATGGCGCTCGGCGCGCACAGTGGAACGGTGCAGCGGATGTTCATCGGCCGCGGCGTGGCGCTGGCTGGAGTCGGGCTGGTCGTAGGCTTGGTGTCGGCGTCGCTGCTGATGCGTCTGCTCAGTTCGCTGCTGTTCGGCGTGAGCCCGTTCGATCCGCTGACTTACGGCGCCGTGATTTCGTCGCTCGCGGTCGTGGCCCTCGTCGCGACGTGGCTGCCCGCTCGCCAAGCCACGCGCGTCGATCCGATGTCCGCGCTGCGCGCAGACTGACGGTGGCTTGGGGTCAGGTCAAGAAGATCACAGTTTGGGACAGTTGGGGACAGGTCACCGCTGATTCCGGCCCCGAACTTCCCCCTCATGGCTCTGCGCGATCTTCGCCCCCAAGGCCGGTGGCGGGTGACCTGTCCCTGTTCATCCCAGACTGTGATTTTCTTGACCTGACCCCAAGCATCCCTCGGTAACATGGCGATGTGAGGTGCGCTCTCCTGGTCGCGGCGGTGCTATCCATCGCCTCCTCGGCGTGGCCGCAGAGTCCGAGCCACGGCCGGCTGTTCCCGCCGTCTGACCTGGGACTGCTCGAAGCCCCTGATCGCGACCTCTGGCAGCGGCCCGATCAAGTCATGGATGCCATGGGCATTGCCGACGCGTCGGTGGTGGCCGACATCGGCGCCGGCAGCGGATGGTTCACCATCCGCCTGGCGCGGCGCGTGGGTCCGCAGGGACTGGTCTACGCCGAAGACGTGCAGCCCGAGATGATCAACGCCATTACCCGCCGCGTGCAGCGCGAAGGCCTGACCAACGTCCGCGCCGTGCGCGGCCAGAACAGCGATCCGCGGCTGCCGCCGGCATCGCTCGATGCCGTGCTGGTCGTCGATGCGTACCACGAGGTGGAAGATCGCGTCACCATGCTGTCGAACCTCGCGCGCGCGCTGAAGCCGCAAGGCCGCATCGGCGTGGTCGACTTCAAGCTGGATGGCACGGGGCCGGGGCCGTCACCGGAAGAACGCGTGAGCCCCGATGTCGTGGTCAAAGACGCCGCGAAGGCAGGGCTCCGGCTGGTGCGCCAGGAGCCCTTTCTGCCGTATCAGTATTTCCTGATCTTCGCGAAGTAGCCCAGGCGGGTCAGACCCCTTCGGGCCGAGCGAGGAACTTCCAGGCGCTTGGCAGCACGAGTCCGGCGGCAACAATCTTGACCACATCGACGATCACGAACGGGTACAGCCCGATGGCCAGGGCCGCGCCCATGCCGATGCCGCTCGCCAACCACATCACGCCGCCTGCGAAGATCACCGAGAGGCCGGCCGCCATGGCGAGAATCGACGTCAAGTAGCGGCGATCGAGTCCGCGTTCCGCGAGCAGGCCGGTGACAAACGCGGCCAGCGGGTACGCCATCAGGTAGCCGCCCGTCGGTCCCATCAGCCGCAGCACGCCTTGCGGCAGCTCCGGCGAGAACGCAAACACCGGCAGGCCGGCAATGCCAAGCATGAGATAAAGGACCTGGCTGAGGGCGCCCAGTCGTGAGCCAAGGGCAGCCGCGCCAATCAGCACGATCATCGGCTGGATCGTGAACGGGACGGGCGTGAACGGCAGCGGAAAGCTCATCTGCGCCGCCGTGGCCGTGAGTACCGTGACGAATACGACCGACAGGGCCTGCACGCCGGTCCACATGCTGGCGGAACCCGCGCGCATGCTGACCTGATCGAGAATCGTGGATGCGTGCGAGACGTGGGAACGTGATGTCATGACAACGAATTCTACTGGTATGCCTGCCGCCCTGACAATCGCGGGGTCCGATTCAGGGGGGGGTGCCGGCATTCAGGCCGACCTGAAGACGTTTGCCGCCCACGGCGTGTATGGCACCTCCGCCATTACCGCCCTCACCGCCCAGAACACGCTCGGCGTCACCGGCATTCACGTAGTGCCAGACGACTTCGTCACTGCGCAAATCGAGGCCGTGGCAGGCGACATTGGCTGCCAGGCGGTCAAGACCGGCATGCTGGCAACCTCGCAGATTGTCGAAGCGGTCGCGGCGGCGGTCGAGTCGTTTGACCTTCCGAACCTGGTGGTTGACCCGGTGATGGTGGCCAAGAGCGGCGATCACCTGCTGGACGAGGAGGCCGTGCATGCCGTCCGCTGGACACTGCTGCGCCTCGCCCGGGTGGTCACGCCGAACATTCCCGAAGCGGAAGTGCTGGCGAAGATGGCCATTCGATCGGTTGACGACATGCGCGAGGCGGCGCGCCGAATCGCGACGCTCAAGCCGGGCGCGGTGGTGATCAAGGGCGGACACCTGGCCGGCCCAGAGATCGTCGACGTCTTGCTCGAGCAGGGTGAGTTTCACGAGTTCGTCGGGCCGCGAATCCCGGGCCCAAACACCCACGGCACCGGCTGCACGTTTGCGGCCGCAATCGCGGCGCACCTGGCCAAGGGCGCGAACCTCGTCGACGCCGTGCGCGAGGCCAAAGCCTACGTCGCTGGTGCCATGCATCCGGGCATTCCGCTCGGGCGCGGCCACCGCCCGTTGGACCATTTCTGGAAGCTATACTGAATGGCTGTAATGTCTCCGTTGACCGCGATTACCACGGCGCCGCTCGACACCGACGCCTTGGTGCGTGCCCTCGACACCACCGGCATTGGCGCGGTCACGACCTTCATCGGGCTGGTGCGCGACCACAACCTGGGGAGACGCGTGCTGCACCTCGAGTACGAGGCCTACGACGCGCTGGCGCTGCGCGGCCTCGACCTGATCCTGACCGAGGCGGCGACCGAGTGGCCTGCCGTGCGCCTGGCGATTCACCACCGCATTGGGCGAATGGAGATTGGTGAGGCCAGCGTCGCCATCGCGGCCGCCTCGCCCCACCGGGCCGACGCATTTTCTGCGTCGCGCTATGCGATTGAACGAATCAAGCAGATCGTGCCGATCTGGAAGCACGAATATTTCGACGGCGGCGACGTCTGGATTGAGGGCGCCACCGCCGACCTCGACGACACCGAGGCGCGCGCGCGGGCGCTGAGAATCGCATGCGCGTAACGGTGCGCCTGTTTGCGCGGTTGCGCGATATCGCCGGCGCCGGCGAGCTGGTGCGCGACACTCCCGGCGGGGCGACCGTCGGCACGGTGTGGGCCCAATTGGTCGCTGACTATCCGGACCTGTCCCCGTACGAGAAATCGATCTCGTGCGCGGTCAACGCCGACTACTCTCGCTTCACGGCGGCGGTGGCCGATGGCGACGAGGTGGCTTTCTTGCCGCCCGTGTCAGGCGGGTAAGCCCATCGAAGCGGCAGGCCTACCTGTCCGCCGTTAGCGTTAGCGAAGGCGGACGACCCGCCTGATAAGGAGCAGCTGTTTGTTCGACAAGCTCGAAACCGTCGAGGGCAAGTACGAGGAGTTGATGGCGTCGCTCGGCACCACCGCGGTGCAAAGCGACGCCAACGAGTTCCGCAAGCAGTCGAAGGCGCTGGCCGAGATCGAGGAGCTCGTACAGAGGTACCGGGAGTTCAAGGCGGTGACGCAGGAAATTGCCAACGCCGAGGAACTGATCAAGGGCGGCGACCCCGAAATGCGCGATCTCGCGCTCGAGGAGCTCACCGACCTGAACGTCCAGAAAGAAAGCCTGTCGGACAAGATCAAGATCCTGCTGGTGCCGAAGGATCCCAACGACGACCGCAACGTCATGGTGGAAATTCGTGCCGGCACGGGCGGCGAGGAAGCGGCGCTGTTCGCAAGCGAGCTTTACCGCGCCTACACCCGCTACGCCGAGCGCCAGCGCTGGAAAATCGAGCTGATGTCCCTCAGTGAAGCCGACAAGGGCGGCGTCAAGGACGTGGTCGTCGCCATCGAAGGCAAAGGCGCCTACAGCAAGCTGAAGTACGAAAGCGGCGTCCATCGCGTGCAGCGCGTGCCGGCCACCGAGTCTGCCGGCCGGATTCACACGTCGGCTGCGACCGTCGCCGTGCAACCGGAAGCCGACGAAGTGGACATCGTGATCCAGGAGAAGGACCTCCGCATCGATACCTTCTGCTCGAGCGGACCCGGCGGGCAAAGCGTCAACACCACCTACTCCGCCGTGCGCATCACGCACATTCCAACCGGCACGGTGGTCTCGCAGCAGGACGAGAAGTCGCAGGTAAAGAACCGCGCCAAGGCCATGAAGGTATTGCGCAGCCGCCTCTACGACGCGGAAATGCAGAAGCAGCACGATGCGATCGCCAAGGATCGCAAAAGCCAGGTTGGCACGGGCGACCGTTCAGAGAAAGTCCGCACCTACAACTTTCCGCAGAGCCGTGTCACCGATCACCGGATTAATTTCACGTCCCATCAGCTGCATGACGTCATGGATGGCTACCTCGACGAGCTGATCGACGCCCTCTCCACGTATTACACCGCCGAGAAGCTCCGCGAAGTCACGCAGTCGGGTCAGTGACGCTCCGCCAGCACCTCACCGCGGCGAAAGCTCCTCTCGTGGCGGCGGGCATTGAGCCGGCCGAGGCCGCGCGCGACGTGCTGTTGCTGGCCATGCACGTCCTCCAGTGGGATCGCGCCACCGTGCACTCTCGTGACATCGATCCGCCACCGGCGGAGTTTGCGGCCGCCTACCACGCCGCCATCGAGCGGCGTGCGAAACGCGAACCGATCGCCTACATCACCGGCGTGCAGGAGTTCTGGACCCGCGACTTCGCCGTGTCACCCGCGGTGCTGATTCCCCGGCCGGAAACCGAGTTGATTGTCGAGATCGCGCTGTCGAGCGCGTTCGGAGTTGCCGCCGACATCGGCACCGGCAGCGGCTGCCTGGCGATTACACTCGCCGCCGAGTGCCGGCATGCGCGACTGGTCGCCACCGACATTTCGGCGCCAGCACTGGAGGTGGCGCGCGCCAATGCCCATCGGCACGTCGTCAGCGAGCGCATTGAATTCAAGGAGACGCGCTACCTGGACGGCGTCGACGGCCCTTTCGACCTGATCGTGTCGAACCCGCCGTACGTGACCGACGATGAGTTCAGAGGCCTGGCTCCCGAAGTGCGCGACTTCGAACCCCGTTCGGCGCTCACCGCCGGGCCCGACGGCCTCGACGACATTCGCGCCGTGTTGGCAGAGGCCGACAACCGTCTTGCGCCGGGCGGGCTGCTCTTGATCGAGATCGGGCATCAACACGGCAGCGAGATGGCGCGTCTGACCGCCGAGCGATCCCGCCTCGAGCTACGCGATCTGCGTCACGACCTGCGGCACATCCCCCGCGTCGCGGTCATTCATGCTCGCTAGCGGCTGGTGGCGGAGACCGATCCACGCCAGCATGCGGGCTTCGAGGTCGGCCTGCTTCACCGGCTTCGACAGGTAGTCGTCCATCCCCGCCTCGAGGCACTTGTCGCGGTCGCCCGACATCGCGTGGGCGGTCATTGCGATCACGGGGATCGTGCGCAGTTGGCCGCTCATGCGGCGCATCGCTCGCGTGGCCTCGTAGCCATCCATGTCGGGCATCTGGCAGTCCATCAGCACCAGGTCGTAAGGAATGCTGCGCAGCGATTCGATCGCCTCGAGGCCGTTCCCCACCGCGTCGGCCTGAAAGCCCATCTTGCTCAACTGCAGCAGGATGACCTTCTTGTTGACCACGTTGTCTTCGGCCACCAGGATGCGGCCGCGTGAGGTGCCGGCCACCGTTTTTGGCGCCACCGCCGGAGCCGGGGACGGCACGACCCCCGCCAACCCCTGCAGCAGGCAGTCACGGACCTGCGCCAGCTTCAACGGCTTCGAGATGCAGCAACGGATGCCGGCCGCCTTCACCTCGTCCTGGCTGAGCGTGGCCATCGACGTCATCATCACCAGCACGGTGCGCGCAATCCGCGGAATGGCCTGAATTGCACGGGCCAGCATCAGGCCGTCCATCTCGGGCATTTGATGATCGAGGATCACCAGGTCAAACGGCTTGCCGGCAGCAGCCGCCTCTTCCAGCAGCCGAATCGCCTGGCGGCCGCCCTCGGCCGAGTCGTGCTCAATGTGCCACGCGGCCAGCCGATGCTGCAGGATCTTGCGGTTGGTCGCGTTGTCGTCAACGATCAGAATCTTCTGGCCGCCCAGTGACACGTTGCTGACGTCGGCGGCGCCTGCGGACCGCATCGCGAAACGCGCCGTGAACCAGAACGTCGCGCCCTGGCCTTCAACACTGCGCACCCCGATCTCGCCGCCCATGATTTCGACCAGCCGCTTGGAAATAGCCAGGCCAAGTCCGGTGCCTCCGTACTTGCGGGTGGTCGAGCCGTCGGCCTGCGTAAAGGCGTGAAACAGCTTGCGCTGCGTCGGCTCGGAAATGCCGATGCCGGTGTCACGAATTTCGAACCGAAGCGTCGCGTGGGTATCGGTCTGTTCCGCGGTCGAGATCGTCAACGCCACCTCACCCGATTCGGTGAACTTGACGGCATTGGCGACCAGGTTGGTCACCACCTGTCGCACCCGGCCGGGATCGCCGGTCAGCATCCATGGCACGCTCGGTTCGACAAACGCGGTCAGCTCCAGGCCCTTTGCGAACGCCCGTGCCGCCAGCAGCTCGACCGCCCCTTCCACCGCGGTGCGCAGGTCGAAATCAAGCGACTCGAACTCGAGCTTGCCGGCCTCGATCTTCGAGAAATCGAGCACGTCGTTGACGACGGTCAGCAGGCTGTCGGCGCTGGCGTGAATGGTTTCAGCGAAGTCGCGCTGCTCTCGTGACAGCTCGGTTTCGAGCAGCAGTCCGGCCATGCCCATGACGCCGTTCATCGGCGTGCGGATCTCGTGACTCATGTTGGCGAGGAATTCGGACTTGAGCCGCCCCGACTCGATCGCCGCGTCGCGCGCCTGCGCCAGGGCGACCTCCACCTGCTTGCGCTCGCTGACGTCGCGAATGACCGCGCACACGGCTTCCCGGCCGGCGAACATCGTCAAGTTGAGCGTGCTGCCAATGGTCATGTGCGAACCATCACGCCTGGCGACCAGGCGCTCCGAAACAATCGGCTCCTGGCTGCGCCGGAGTTGGGCGATCGTCTCGGCCAGCATGCCCTGCCCCGGCAAGATCATTTCGCTGACCACCATGCCGTCGAGCCGCTCGCGGGTGGCGCCAAACAGCGTCATCAACGCGGGGTTGAACTCGAGCACGACGTGCGTCTGGGCGTCGAACACCACGATCGCGTCCGCAATCTGATCGACGATCGCGCGGTAGCGCTCGTCGCTGGCCTCGAAGTCGACGGTTCGCGCGGCAACCCGCTGGACTTCCTCGTTGCTGCGAAGGCACGCCAGCACGAGGACCACATCTTCGAACACCACCCATGCGGCGTGTTCAAGGAAACGCCAGTAGGCAGGCGTGGCGACTCCGTAAAGGGACTGGGGCGCGTACATGCCACGGAAGAGGTGATCGGAGACCACCACGGCGGTGGCGGTCACGAGGACCCGCCAGTCGCGATAGAAGGCAAGAAACGCGAGCGAGCCAAAGATGTGGAAGTGAGTCTCGATGCGGCCGCCGCTGAGGTGAATCAGCAGCGCGGAGGTCAACATCTGTCCGATCGCGACCGCGTGACGCGTGACGGTGCGGCCCGGCCACAGCACCGCGAATGCCACGGGGACGATGGTGATCGCTCCGCCCAGAAACACCGCTGCCCAGACGTGCGGATGAAGGTCGCTCTCGGCACCCGACCAGGTCCGCGGCGACAGCGACAGCGCCAGGCCAATGCCAAACAGCCACTGCAAAGGCATGAGCACCGCAAAAATGCGGTCGGTGTCAACGAAGACCCTGGTCCTCAGCGCGGCAAACGCCCTGGCGGTGCGCTGCTGAGTGTAGATGGCGAAGCCGGACGGGTTGTTAATCATGATTGAGGCTCTGAGGCCGCACTGGACTCGAAGAGGTAGCAGCCAAACGCCGGTGTGTGGCGGACAGGCGTTGGGACGCGCGAGAGATGCGCGATGATGGCGCGGCGGCCTTCGCTGTCGCCCTCGTGACCGCGCGCCGGGGTGATGCCGCCGCTGAAGGCGAGCAGCCGATCGGGGCCGTAAACCTGTGTGTCACCGGAAACCTGCGCGTCAAAGGCGCGGGCGGCGCGGCCGTCCCGGTCGATCAGCGGCTCCACCCCGGGAATGGCGGCTGCCGCATGCCACAGGGCGGTGCGCTCCCAACCGTCGCCCATGCCCGCGGGTACGTAGAAGTAGACACGCGCCTTCAGGGCTCCATTCGCCTTGGCCATCAGCACAGCCAGTTCGCTCACGCTCGCTCGCGAGCAGGGGCAATGGGGATGCACGAACATCACCAGCAGAGACGTGTCGCCACCTGGAAACGCACCGCGCTCGGCAATCCACGCTGCCGGCGCGGCAGCGGCCGGACCCGCCGTGTAGGCATAAACCATCAGCGAATGAATGCCGAGTGCCAGGACGATCAGCCAAACCGCCAGGACCAGGCTGACCTTGGCGCGTATCGAGAGAGGCTGGCTGTGAGCGGTCATGTGAGTACCCGATCCAGAGCAATCGCACTGCCAACCGTAAGTCGAGAAATTGCCTGTATTTCGGGGCTTGGCGATCACAACCGGGTGTGCGCAAGTGTGCGCGCACACATGCCCGCTCTGGCATCGAAGACTGAGCTGATCGACCCCTCGTATACTGTCGAGACATGACCTGCCTGTTCTGCAAGATCATCGCGGGTGAGATTCCCGCATCGAAGGTCTACGAGGATGACGATCTCATCGCCTTCAACGACATCAACCCGCAAGCGCCCACCCACGTGCTGATCGTCCCGAAGCGGCACGTGGCGACGCTCAACGAGCTGTCAGCGGACGATGACGTAATGGTGGGGGCGATGGTGCGACGCGCCGCCGCAATCGCGAAAGAAAAGGGCTTTGACGGTCCCGGTTATCGGACCGTTTTCAACTGCAACGCGCAGGCGGGACAGACCGTGTTCCACATCCACCTGCACCTGCTCGGCGGACGCACGTTGACCTGGCCACCAGGATGAAAATGGGCGGCGACTAGTCTTTTCGAGCCAGCAAGTAGCGCCCGAAGCCGGCATCGCGCTGCAACACGAAATCCACGGCGGAATAGCCCTTTGCGAAATACGCCTGGAACATCTGCCGCACGTGCATGCGCCACTGCAGCGCCCGTTCCGGTGCCTGTTGCTGCATCTGCGTGAAGCCGGTCGGGATCTCGATCCACAGGCGGCGCTCTTTCACGGTCAGGTCGATGGTCCTGACTTCGCGCCATTCGCCGTCCATGGCGGTCAGGTTCACCACTGGCGCCTCCCCAACTTCATGAGACCGGACGCCCAGGCCGGCGGTCTGCTCCAAACGGCGCGTTACGTGAGGCTCGCCAATGCGCCAGCTGACGATCAGGCGGTCGGTCGGGGTGCCGCGGTGCA
Source organism: Acidobacteriota bacterium (assembly GCA_031392125.1). Lineage (GTDB taxonomy): Bacteria > Acidobacteriota > Vicinamibacteria > Vicinamibacterales > UBA2999 > 12-FULL-67-14b. The sequence continues at coordinate 11,319 of JANMUX010000297.1, forward strand.
AGGCACTGGTTGACTCGCCGTAAAAGTTCTCGGCGTACTCCTCGACCACGCCGCCCAGCTTGGCGAAGTTGAGGTGGGCGTTCATCGCCTGCATCGGGTCGAAGGTCCACTCGATCAGCTCGTAGCCCTGGGCCAGGGCGCGGGCGCGCTGCTCGATCTTCAGCCGGTAGCCAAGACCGCCGCGATGATCGGGCAAGACCCCGGTCATGTGCGACCACTGCATGGGACGGCCGTCCTTCAGTCCGACCACCGCATAGGCAAAGCCAACCATACCGCCGTCCGAGGCGAAGGCGCCGATCAGCGAAGCGCCACGCTTGACGGTAAAGATGAACACCGGCACGGTGACGATGTCGCCGGGGTCGGTGTAACCCCAGATCGCCTTCTCGAGTTCCACCACCTGCCGGAACTCGTCGATGGTCGTGAGATCTCGGATGCGAATGTCAGTCATTGAAAGGCAACCAGGATAGCGCGAGGGACACGACTCTACAGGGTCGCGTCGAGTTGCGCGAGGGTTTGAATCACCGGCACACCCGGCGGAAGGTTGGCCGGCACCTCGCCGGACCGTCGCAACAGCACGGCCCTCAAGCCCGCGTTGAGGGCGCCTTCAATATCGTGCTTCAGGCTATCGCCGACCATCACCGACTGATCCGCCGGCACGCCGGCGCGCTCGAGCGCCGCGTCAAAGATGCTGCGATGCGGCTTCATGTAACCGTGCTCGGCTGAAGACACCGAGACGTGAATCAGCCCGGTTAATGAGAAGTGCTCGCGAAAGGCGTCGAGGCTGCGGTGCGAATTCGAAATCACGCCGACCTTCAATCCGCGCTCCTGCAAGCCTCTCAACACCGGCGCTGCATCGTCGTACATCTCAAAATGGTGGTTGACGGCCCACTGTTCGTAAATTCCTCGCGCCACCGCCACCACCTGCGGCCCGCGGCCACCCATGTGTTCGATGATCGAGGCCGTGTAGTGGACGAACAGATCGTGGTTGTAGATCTGCTCTTCGACCTCGTCGAGGATGAACGACGAAGCGGCGGTCGCGTGGTCAAAGCGCGCGGGGTCGACCTCGATGCCGGCCTCGGCGCACGCGCGCCGGTAGCCCTCGGCCTGAAAGGTGGGCCCGGGATAGATCAGGGTGAAGTCGACGTCGAAGAACACCGCGCGAACTGGGTTCACAGGGTCGGCGGTGACGGCTGCCAGGGGCCGGCAACCGCAATGGTGGCCCGCGACGGATCGAGCAGCCGGCGAGCGGTTTGGTTGGCGGCCTCGAGGTTCACCGATTGAATCAGTCCCGGCAAGCGCACATCGTAATCCAGGCCCAGGTCGAAGAACTCCGCATTCAGCAGGAACGATGCGATGGCAGCGTTGGTTTCAAGCTGGCGCGGCAACGATCCCACCAGGTAGCTCTTCGACTCATCGATCTCCTGCTCGGTGAACCCGGACTCGACGACCGCCGTCAGCTCGGTGTCGATTGAGGCGATGGCGCGCTCGACGTTGTCGGCCGAGACGCCGGCGCGAATCGAGAACGGGCCGGCGCCAAGGCTCGCATCGAGCGAGCTGAAGACATAGTAGGCCATGCCCTGGCGCTCGCGGATGCTGTCGCCGAGGCGACCGCCAATGGCGTACTGACCCAGTGCGTTGTTCATCACCGAGAAGGCCGTGTACTCGGGGTGCGAGCGGCGAATGCCGACGAAGCCATAGGCGAGATCGGCCTGCGCCTTGTTCATCATCGGCACGGTCACCAACTGTCGTCCGGCCGGTGCCACGGCATCGGCTACCACGACGGCGGCCCGTTCCTTCTCGGCACTGGTCCAGTCACCAAACGCCTTGCCAATGGCGGCGATCGCCGCCTCCTCGGCAATGTCGCCAACGACCACCACGGTGATGGCGTGCGGTTGGAAGCCTTTCTGGTAGAAGCGCACGAGGTCCTGCCGGCGAATGCTGTCAACCGTGGCGACGCTGCCGCGCACCTTGCGCGCGTAGGGATGCGAGCCGTAGAGGGCGCGCGTAAACGCGTCTACGGCCATCGGCGCCGGGTTGTCCTCGTCCTGCCGGATCGAGGTGATCAAGTCCGCGCGCCTGGTGGTCACCTCGTCGTCGGGAAATGCCGGGTGACGGGCGATGTCGGCGGCCAGGGTCAGCACCGCACCAAAGTCGTCGGACAGGCAGGTAGCGCTGATGGCCATTTGGTGCCGCCCGGTCACGACCGACAGTGACGCGCCACGGCCATCGAGGTCGTCGGCGATCGCGTCTGCCGGACGGGTGACGGTGCCACGGTCGAGGACCCGCGCACAAAGCGCCGCGGTGCCTTCCCGGTCGGCCGGGTCCGAATAGGCGCCGACGCGGACGCCAATCAGCAAGCTCACGGCCGGCGTGGTGTGATTCGCCTTGGCGATCACCGTGACACCGTTGTCGAGCACGTGTTTTCGAGGTTGCAGGCCGGTCATTGCGGTTCGAACCATCCGATGGTGCGGTTGGCGGCAGTGAGGTATTTGGCCGCTGCGGCGTGCACGGCTTCTGGCGTCACGGCGTCGAGCCGGGCGCGAAGCTCGTGATAATCCCGCCACGATCCGATTGTCTCGAAATACCCCAGCTGGTGCGCGATGTCAGTGACACTGTCGCCGTCATAGACAAACCGCGCGCGCAGTTGGGCGTTGACCTTGGTGAACTCCGCCGGGGTAATGCCGTCACGCTGCAGACGATCGAGTTCCTTGAGGACGACTTCTTCGACTGCCGATAGCGTGCGGCCTTCGGCCACGCTGACGCTGAGCGAGTAGAGGTAAGGATGCTCGGTCGGCATCAAGCCGCCGCTGACCGTCGACGCGAGACCGCCGTCGACCAGTGCGCGGTACAGCCGGGCGCTGCGCTGCGGCCGTGACACCCCGCCGCCGGACCAGATGTTCAGGCCCGCTGCGCCGTTCAGCACGGCATCGGCCACCAGCAGGGGAAAGAAATCGGCATTGGTAAACGCCGGTGCGTGAAACACGGCCTTCCAGTAAGCGGTGGTGCCTTCCTTGCGCAGGACCACACGACGCTCAGCCTGCTGGTCGGGCTCGACCTGACGGACGCGGGCCGGCCGCGCCCCCGAGGCAATGCCGCCAAACTGCGCCTCCACGCGCTTCACCACGTCATCGCTGTCGACGTCGCCGACCACGACGATGGTGGCGTTGGAGGGGATGTAGTAGCGGCGATAGTGGCCGTAGAGGTCGTCGCGTGTCATGGTCTGCAGATCAGACAGCCAGCCGATGGTTGGGTGGTGATACGGATGCACCTTGAACGCGGCGGCGGTCACCTCGGTATCGAGCAATTGCTCGGGGTCGTTCTCCCCGCCTTGCAGCTCCGAAATAATGACCGTCCGCTCCGACTCGCAATCGGCGGGATCGTAAAGGCAGGCGTCCATGCGCTCGGCCTCGATGAACAGCATGCGATCGAGAGCATCCTTGGACGCCGTCTCGAGGTAGGTCGTCTGGTCGATCCAGGTGTAGCCGTTCCAGCTGCCCCCGAACTTCTCGATGATGCCCTTGACCTGGTCCCGCGGAATGTTGCGGGTGCCCTTGAAGTTCATGTGCTCGACCCAGTGCGAGACGCCGGTCACGCCAGGTGTTTCGTCCTTTGACCCCACGCGGTACCAGCACCACACCGACGCCAGCGGAGCGGTATGGACCTCTTGCACGAGGACCTTCAAGCCGTTATCCAGAACCGTTTCGCGAACCGCCACGTCTCCCCCCAAGCCCTCACAGTACAATAGTCGGATAGCCATGGCCGACTGGAAAGACACGTGTAACCTGCCCCGGACGTCCTTCTCGATGAAGGCGAACCTGCAGACGACCGAACCCGAGACCATCGCCCGCTGGGACGAGATGGACCTGTACGGGCAGATTCGCCAGGCGCGCAAGGGCGCGAAAAAGTTCCTGTTGCACGACGGTCCGCCGTACGCCAATGGCAACATCCACATCGGCCACGCACTCAACAAGATCCTCAAGGACCTGGTCGTCAAGTCGCACAACATGATGGGCTTCGACGCGCCCTACATTCCGGGCTGGGATTGCCACGGCCTGCCAATTGAACTACGCGTCGATCGCGAGCTCGGGCCCAAGAAGCGGCAGATGAGCACGGCGGACTTTCGCCGCGAATGCCAGGCGTACGCGGCGAAGTACCTCGACATCCAGCGCGAGGAGTTCAAGCGGCTGGGGGTGATCGGCGAGTGGGGCGAGCCCTACAAGACGATGAATCATCCGTACCAGGCGGCAATCGTTCGCGCGCTCGGCAAGTTCGTCGAGCAGGACATGGTCTACAAGGGCAAGAAGCCCGTGCACTGGTGCACGCACTGCCGCACGGCGCTGGCGGAAGCCGAGGTCGAGTACGAGCCGCACACCTCGCCCTCGATCTACGTCGAGTTTCCGCTGAGCGATGAGAGTGTGGACGAATTCTGGAAAGGCCGCCTGCGGGACGGCAATTCCGCTGCGGCCGCCGACCTCATGAACCGCCGGCCGGTGTCGGTGCTGATCTGGACGACCACGCCGTGGACCATCCCGTCGAACCTCGGCATCGCGTTCCACCCCGACTTCGAGTACGGCGCGTACGACGTTGACGGCAAGGTCGTGATCATCGCGAAGGGCCTCGCGGAAACCGTGAGCCAGAAAACCGGACGCGCCTTCACGACGCCGCTCGCCACGTTCGAGGGCCGGACGCTGGAGCGGCTGGTGTTCCGGCACCCGCTCTACGCGCGCGACTCGCTGGGCGTGCTCGGCGACTACGTCACGCTCGA
>JANMUX010000336.1:0-16703 GCA_031392125.1 Acidobacteriota bacterium
GCCTTGAGCATCTGCTCGGGAATGGAAATGACCTCATCTTGTCCGTTCGCGGCGTCGGCAATAAACACGAGTTCGTTGTCGAAGTGACACTGGCAAGGCCGAGCATGTACACACGCTGAACGGTTCCGGCTTGGCGGTGGGGCGCACGCTGATCGCGATTCTGGAAAACTATCAGCAGGCCGATGGGTCGGTGCTGATTCCCGAAGCGCTCAGACCATTCATGGGCGGACGAGAGCGGATAGAGGCTGTAAAATAGTAAGGTCTGTCTAGCGGAGAGATGGCTGAGTGGTCGATAGCGGCGGTCTTGAAAACCGTTGAACCTTCACGGGTTCCGGGGGTTCGAATCCCTCTCTCTCCGCCAACTCACTCGACTTCGTCTCGTTCGGGCGGAGAGAGAGGGAGTCGGGCTCAATTGTCGGCGCTACGCGCCGCCAACAGTGCGAATCCCTAGTACCGGAATACTCGCTCGGCTTCGCCTTCGCTAGATTAGTTACCGGGTTCGGCGCTCGACTTCGCCTTCGCTAGACTAGTTACCGGGTTTGGCGCTCGACTTCGTCTTCACTCGACTCATTTGCAGGATCGATAGCAATCATGGAGTCGCCGGATCGCCAAATCGCCGAATGATCAAATCCCGATCCAAATCGCCAAATCACGAACCCACAAGATCACCAAATGAAGCATCTATTAGTCGCCACACTATTTCTGTCCGCCTCAATCGCTTGCGGCGGCTCCACTCCTGTTTCCGAACCCACTGAAGGGGCTCCCATGGCTGATACCGGCGTTAACGAATTGCAGATGGTCGATACCAAGGTGGGCACTGGAGCCGAAGCGGTCGCGGGACGCGTGGTTCGCGTGCACTACACCGGCTGGCTGTTCGACGCGTCGAAGGCCGACAAGCGTGGCACAAAGTTCGACAGCTCGAAAGACCGCAATGAACCCTTCGAGTTCCCGCTCGGCGGCGGCCAGGTTATTCCCGGCTGGGACAAGGGCTTTGCCGGCATGAAAGTGGGCGGCAACCGGGTGCTGACCATTCCGCCCGCCATGGGCTATGGTGCGCGCGGCGCCGGCGGCGTCATTCCGCCAAACGCGACGCTCGTGTTCGAAGTGGAATTGCTCGAAGTGAAGTAGTGCACTGTAAACATTTCGGCGTCTGCGGTGGCTGCAGCCTGCCCGGCGTTCCTTACGCCGAGCAGCTGCTCCAGAAGCAGGCCCGTCTGGCACGCCTGCTCGGCCTGCCTGTGCTTCCCCTCGTGCCATCCCCGCGCGAGGATCGGTTCCGTACCAAGGTCGCGTTCGTGTTCGGGCCAGAAGGGCAGGGCCGCGGCCTGGTGATGGGCCACTACGCACGCGGCTCGAAGCAGATTGTCCGGGTCGACGAATGCCCGGTGCACAGCGAGCGAGGCAATCGCATTGCCTTCGCGCTGCGCGATCGCTTGATGCGCGCCCGCATTTATGGCGCTGGCGCCCAGCGCAACGGCCTCGTCCGACACATTATCGTCCGCACCACCGAAGACGATCGCCAGGCCGTGGCCATGCTGGTCGTGACGCGCAACGACAAGGCACTGCGCACCCCCATTCGAGGCTTGCTGGCCTCTGAAGATCGGCCTGACGGCTTCTTCATCAACATTCACGATCGCCCGGGGCCTTACATGATGGGCTCGGAGACGATTCGCATCGACGGCCACAGCCACGTCAAGCAAAACGGGATTGTCGACACGGCTTTCCTGGTCTCGCCAACTGCCTTCTTCCAGACCAACGTGGGCGCGGCGCGCGAGATCGTCAAACTGGTAATCGAGGGAGTCGGCGATGCCCGGCACATCCTGGATCTCTATGCGGGCAGCGGGCTGTTGTCGTTGCCGCTGGTCAAGGCCGGTGCCCGCGTCACGGCCGTTGAAGAGAACCGGCAGGCGATGAAAGATGCCGAAGCGAACATTCGCCTGAACCGAATTCCCGGCGGCCAGGTGAAGTTGATCACGTCCAGTGTCGAAGATGCCCTGCCGCGGCTATCCAGGGACCCATGGGACGCGGTGGTGCTCGATCCTCCCCGCCAAGGCTGCCCCCCACCGGTGCTGGATGCGGTGTTCAACCACCTGGCCCCGCCTCGCGCGATCTATGTGTCCTGCAATCCGGAGGCGCTGGCGGTCGAATTGCCGGTTATTCTCAATGCCGGTTACCGCGTGACGAGTATCCAGCCGGTCGACATGTTTCCCCATACCGACCACATTGAAACCGTAGTGGCTCTCTCGCGCGGATGAACCAGCTCACCAAGGGCGTGGTGATCGCATCGACGCTGGTCGCAGCGTTCGTTGAGCTCTATCTCGCCACCAGCCTCGTCTACGCCCCGTTACTGCCGCTTGCCATCGCTGGCTTTGTTACGGCTTTCGTTGCCGGCGCCTGGTGGCCGGGCCACGTGTCGGCGGCATTGCTGGTGCTGCCCTACCTCGCGCGGGCAGCGGTGCTCTACTCGTTTGGCACTGAATACGAGGCCGTTGAGATCATCTGGGCGCTGCCGCTGCTCGGCCTTATCTTGTCGGGGCGGTCGGCGTGGCGCTGGCACTTCCCAGCGCGCTTTCGCTGGCCATTGGTCGCCTGGTCGCTGCTGATCGCCGTGTCATGGCCGATCGTGTTCCTTCGAGAACTGGACTTCGACCCCGCCCTTCTGCGCTTCTCGAACGCTGCCACGACCAGCATCGGGATCACACCGTGGGAAGCGGGCACCGGCGTCGCCTACTGGGTGCTGGTCAATAATCTTGGCCTGCTGTGGTTTGATCGGCTGTTCGGCTGGTATGCAGAGGGTCGTGACGAACAGTTCCGTACCCGGGTGTTGTTCCCTCTGCTTGGTTCGCTCGCGGTGGCATGCTGTTTCGCGATTTACCAGGGCTTCGTCGATCTCCGCTTTCTCAATCCCCACCTTTGGCCGCACATGGGCCGTGCCAGCGCTACGCTTGGCGACGCCAACGTCTTTGGCATGATCGCCGCCTTGTGGATACCGGGGGCAGTGCTGCTCGCGCGCACATTGGGGCGGCCGTGGCCGTTGCTGGTCGGTACGATTGGCGTAACGCTCGCCGCCCTGGGGGTCTTCACGTCAGGGTCGCGCACCGCACTCGGAGCGATGGCCATCGGCATGGCGTCACTGGCGTACCAGAGTTTTCGGGGTTGGCGACGCGCGAAGGGGCCGTCGCGGCTCACGGCCTCACGGCTGGCCGTCGTCGTCATCGCGGCGGTCGTCTTTGGCGCAGCGGTCTTCGCCGTGACCCGGCAAGCGTCGGTCACCACGGTGATCGACCGAGGGACACTGGAGTTCATCCCGGGTGTTGGGCAGCGCGGCATTGCGGCTTCGATCCGCGATGTCTTGTGGGATCGCTTCGGCTATGGTCCCGTCGCAGTCTCGATGATCATCGACCATCCCTGGGCCGGCATTGGCGTGGGAACTTTCCATACGTTGGTGACCGACTTCGGTGTGTCACTGAATGGCCGTCGGCTCGCGTCGGATAACGCGCAGAGCTGGTATCGCCACCTCCTGGCGGAACTGGGGTTGCTCGGCAGCATTCCGTGGATGGCGTGGTGCGCGGTCTTCTTAATCACGCTGTGCTCGCGAACTACCGGCGACCGCGACCGATTCTCGATTGGCGTGCTTCGCGCCACACTCATTGGTTTCGGGCTGCTGTCGTTGATGGGCGTGCCCGGGCAATCGTTGCCGGTTGCATTGACGTTCTGGGTCTTCGCGTTCTGGTTTGTGTCGGTGCACGGGATTCAGAACCAGCCAACGAACCTGCCGGCGTCCGGCCAATCGTCCTGGTTCTGGGGAACCATCCTGATCTTGGTACTCTCGCATGCGATTGTCACGTTTGCCGACGCGCGTGGCCAACTACGACCGCGTAATCGCGCCATTCGTTTCGGTTGGGACTACGCGCAGGGACTCGGCGACCTCGAACGTAGCGCCGACGGGACGCCGGGCCGCCGCTGGACGGAACGCCGTTCAATCGCCCAGGTGCGGGTGCAGGGCCAGGTCCTTAAATTCGTAGGCTGGGTCGATCATCCCGATGCGGACGAGCATCCGGTGCACGTGCGCGTCTGGGCGGACTCTCGACTGGTTTACGAGGGCGACCTTAAACGGCCGCCGGCGATAATCAACGTCGACATCCCGGCAACGCCGGGCCAAAGCCACCTGTTGCTCGAAACCGAGGTCAGCCGAGCCTGGTCACCGCGCGCGCACGGTCAACGTGATTCGCGTCAGCTGGGACTGTCGGTCCGCGACTGGATCTGGGAATAGCCCAACTAGGCTTTGCGAACGGTTCGCTCCAGGTAGGCGCGAATCGTGTCGTACGTCTGTGGCTGCATCCATGCGTGGACGACGCGGGCGTTGAGGTCCGAGAGACACGCAGTGCGATCGAGGATAAGCGTGGTGAACGCTTCCTTGGTCAGGGCAAAGGCGCCGGCTGGGATGTCGGCGAACTGATTCGCCACCGCAATCGCGCGATCGAGCAACGCCTCGGCTGCGCACTTCTCGTCGATCAGCCCCAGCGTCATTGCCTCGTCCACGTGAACAACCCGGCCGGTCAGTACCAGGTCGCGGAACGCCGTGTCGGGCATGCGCGCCGCCATGATTTGAAGAGGCAGGGCCGGGAACGGCACGCCGACGACCAGTTCCGGCACGCCGATGCGGCCGTGGCCCTCGGCCATGATGCGCCGATCGCATGCCGCTGCAAGAATGCACCCGCCGGCAATGGCGTGACCGTTCACCGCGGCAATCAAGGGCTTGGGGAAGGTCAGCGCGTCCTTGAGCATCGCATCGAGCACAGGCAGGAATCGCAGGCCGTATTCGGGACCATCCTTGATTAAACGAAACAGATCGACGCCGGCTGAGAACGACGAGCCGCTCCCAGTAATGACCACGGCGCGGACATCGTCTTCGGCCGCGGCTCTCAGCTCCGCGATGAACGCCTCGCCAAGCTCGATGTCCATGGCGCTGACCTTGCCGTGTGCCAGGCGTAGAACGCGAACGCCGCCGTGTTCTTCGCGAATGATCATGGTTCGCAATTATCCTATGGCTTGATGACGGAAATCGTTGCCGCCCGCCCTGCCGCGACCGTGATCGTGCTCCGCGAGGGCGACCCGTTCGAGGTCCTGCTGCTGCGCCGCAATGACCAGGTGGCGTTCATGGCGGGTTCTTACGTCTTTCCCGGTGGTCGCGTCGATCCGGCTGACCATCCAGCCGCGGGCGCGTCGCTCTCACCGTCATCGTTCAGCGACCTGAGCGATGCGGAAGAGGCCGCCTACCGGCAGGCGGCCGTTCGCGAATTGAAGGAAGAGGCTAACGTCACGGTTGCCCCCGCAGATCTCGCGCCCCTCGCTCATTGGGTGACCCCAGAGATCGAGATTCGGCGCTACGACACGCGCTTCTTTCTCGCGCGCATGCCGGCAGGACAGCAGCCGCGGCATGACAATGGCGAGATGACGGCGCTGGAGTGGGTTTCTCCCGACCAGGCAGTTGCGAAGTTTGGGCGACGCGAAATGCTGCTGCCACCACCGACGTGGACGACGATACGCCAGCTCGAAAAGCTGACGTCGATCGATGCGGCCTTCGCGTGGGCGCGCCAGCGAAGAATCGTTCGCGTGATGCCGGTCTTCATCAAGACCGACGCGGTGACCATGCTGACGCTGCCCGGCGACCCGCTTTTTCCCACTATTCCTGGTTGGGAAGTTCCGGAGGAAACACGCTTTGTGCTCGAAGACGGCGCCCGATGGCAACCACTGAAACCCTGACCGTTGCCATCGACCGGGTGATCGCGCTCTTCAACGCGAAGGCCATGGACCTGCCCGACGGCCTATTTGATCGCCGGACGCAGTTCGTGCTGAACGGCGCGCCGTTCGAAACGCTGCTCGGTCAGTCGCCTACCGATCCCCTGGTGCTGATGCTGGCGCGGGGTCCGGCCGGTTTCCGTTTCATGGCAAAGGCGCTGCAGCATGCGCTTCTCGATGCGAAGGTCGAGCGTGGCGAGTTGGTTGCCGGCGGCGATCCCGACAAGGTGTCGACGCGTTTCTGGCTGACGGGCACGCTGCGCGGAACCGGCGAAGCGCTCAGCACGGCGATTGGGATCACGATGCAGCTGGGCCCATTGGGCCAGGTCGGAATTGCCGCGGCGGAGGTCGATCACGCCGTGCTCGACCGGCTCCGCGTGGCGCGCCTGCAACCCTGATGTCGATTCCGCAGCCCGCCGTTCGTCATCAAAGTAGCGGCGGGTCTTGTGACCGGCCTGGGAGAAGACATGCACCTGCTGTTCTCGATCGTGATCGCCGCTGGCTTGGTTGCCCAGTCGGGAAAGGATCCGCTGATGAACCAGATGGCGGGAAGGTGGTCAGGAGCAGGAACCGTGCTCAACCAGCCGGCCGCCATCGAGATGGAATGGGGCTGGGAACTGGGTGGCCAGTTCATGAAGCTCTCGTTCACCAACAAGATGGGGACGCCGCCGAACGTAAACACGTTCGCAGGTCACGCCTACTATCGCGCGGTGGGCGACGGTCGCTACCTCGGCATGTGGTTCGACAACGCGGGGATGTTCCGGCCGCTCGATGCCAGGCGCGACGGCGATGCCCTGGTGTCGCAGTGGGGCACACCGGACACCGAGCAAGGTGAGACGACCTACCGGTTGTTGCCCGACGGCAAGATGGAAGTGGTTGACCGCGTGAAGGGCAAAGACGGAACGTGGCGAACCTTCGGTCAGTCGGGGTTGATGAAGCGGTAGAGCACGCGAATGATGCGGTAAGCATCGGGCATTGACTCACGGGTAAACTCCACCGTGTCGGGTGCGACCAGTTGAATCTCGCGGAAGGCAGTGGCCACTTCCGCGATGGTGAAGTTGCGAAGTTGCATGCGCACCTTGTAAGCGCCGAGACGCTCGCGTGCCGGCTTGCGTGATGCCGCGACGCTTTCTTTTGCGCCCAATTGGATCTCGCGCCGCGCTTCCGAAGGTGCTTTGCCCTCGACCGCGCGCATGTTGATGGCGCGCTTCACGACCACGCCGCGAACGCCCGGCGTCCACTCCTTCTGTTGCTCCACCGCCACATCGTCGCCGGTAATCATCACCACGGGCACGCCGAACCACTGCGCCATCAGTGTATTGAGGCCGCCTTCGCCGGCGGACTTGCCGTTGACTTGCACATCCTTAACGACACCCGAACCGGTGTGCGCGAACAGACCGCGTGGCGAGTCAGCCTTGGCGTGGTAACCGACGAAAATCACTGCGTCAAACGTTTCGTCGAGGCCCTCGACCATGCCGTGACGCTTGAAACTGTGGCTGATCAGGCTCGCGCGCGGGTCCAGGTCTTCGGGCAGCAGGTTGCGCTGACTGCCGTGCGAGTCGTTGACCACCACTTGGGTGGCGCCACCTTCGAACGCCCCGCGGATGGCCGCGTTGGCGTCTTCGGCCATCAGCTTGCGCGAGCGGTTGTACTCTGCGCCGCCGGCGCTGGTCTGGTCATCGCCAGTCACGCCGCTGATGCCTTCCAGGTCGACGGAGATGTAGACCTTCTTGCCCTGGGCGGAGGCGTTCAACGCAACCACGAAGGAGACGAAGAAAAAGATCACGAAGGACGCGAAACGTCTGTTCAAACACAGCACGGGCATTTGATCTCTCTTGAAAAAGTTACTTCGCGTTTTTCGTGGTTTCGTCTTCGCGGCTTTCGTGGTTAAGTCGCCTCAGGCATTTCCAGCACGGCCCTCACGAAGTCTTGCTCCGGCAGGCCGCCGAGAATCTCGATGGTGTCGTTGACGATTGTCTTGGGCACGCCGGTGACGCGGTACTTCCGGCTCAGGTCCATGAACTCAGTGGCTTCAATCGCGTCGGCGGTGATCATCGGGTTGGCGGCTGCCATTTTGTGTGCGAGGACGACCGCCCTCGGACAGTGCGGTCAAGTCGGAGTGGAAAAGACCTGGATGTGAGTGGGGGTCGTGACCGCCTGCACCCAGCCCATGGTTTCTGGCTCGAGGTCGATGTTGCCTGTGCCGGCGACGAGAATTGCCTCGACCAGCCCCACGAATTCATATCCGGTTGGCGCGCCATACATGCGCATGCGGGTGTCCACATCGTCACTCAAGATGACGATGGCCGGCGCCTTGTCGATCTTGAACTTTGCCTTGTCTTCTGTGTCGAGGACGAAGTTCTTGCTGACCACCGTGATCTTGTCGTTGAGGGCGGCGATCTCGTTGAGGATCTGCCTGGCAACTTCGCCGCTCTCGGAACCCCCGAACGCCTGGGTGAAGAGCACCAGTTGGACGGGCTTCGTGATGGCCGAGAGGTGTTGTTTGAGAGTGGCTTCGTCTTGCGGGGATAACAGGCCCATAGGCTGATTATGACGGGATCCGGGGTGCGCAGACCCTGGATCCGGCTAAAACTTAAACAGGTCGTCGAAGGCTTTCTTGGCGCCGGTAGGTTCTTTCGGGTTCTGGCTCGAGGCTGCCGTGGTTTCACGCTCGAACGAGGTTCGGCCCGAGAACAGCTGGCAGTCGTTCGCCACATCCTTGGGCGAGACGCGGACCGGAATTCGTTCCGCACACTCGAGGCTCGCGCTCGGGTCGAAACTCACGCATTGCACGCACGACCGCAGGTCAACCTGGCACTTCGGGCACTTGCTGCGCGACATGATCTCGGCGTCAACGATGGTGCCGCAACGGGCGCAGCGCGCAACCTGGCGCGAGGTCATCATGCGGGGATTACGCGCGCCCTCGGATGAAATACGCCTGGCCCCCGCGGGTGCGCCAGGTTCTCGTTCGGGTTTGGGCGCCGACGGCCGATCGGGACGCGGCCCGGACGGGCGATCGCTCTCCTGGTAGCCGCGCTGTTTGTACTTACGGTCGTCCGACATGCACGGGCTCACTATACGACAAGGGATCCGAAGGGCAGGCGGGAGAAGTGCCGAGGCGCATGGCGTGGGCGACCGACAGTGGGGGAAGCACCGGGTGACCCGCCACCATGCGCTGGCAGGATGATAGTTATGCGCCCACAAGATGCGTTTGTCAAGGGAGAGGTATTATTCGCCCTTATGATGCGCTGCCTCCAAATCCCGCTCCTGGTCCTGTCCGCGTTGCTCTGCACCGCCAGCTTCAGCGCCGCCCAAGAAAAGCGGCCGCTGTCGTTTGTTGACAATCTCGAGTTGCCGTCGCTGCAAGATCCGCAACTGTCTCCCGACGGCAAGCAAGTGCTGTTCGTGATCGAGCGGCCCGACTGGAAGGCGAATCGGCGGGTTGGCCACATTTACCGCATCAATGCCGATGGCACCAACCAGGTGCAGTTGACGTTCGGCGATCGCGGCGAGTCGAGCCCGCGCTGGTCGCCCGACGGTAAGTCAGTGGCCTTCACCACCCGGCGCGACCCCGACACCAACAACCAGATCTATCTGCTGCACACCGAAGGCGGGGAAGCACGTCGTCTCACCAGCCACCCGACCGCGCCCGGCAGCCTTACCTGGTCGCCCGACGGCAAGGCGATTTACTTCACCGCCAGCGACGCGAAGTCGGCTGACGAGCGCGAGAAGGAGCGTCTGCAGGACGATGTGTATGCGTTCGAGGAGAACAACTTCAAGCAGCGCCACCTGTGGACGACCGACCTCAGTGGCAAGACCACGCGCGTGACCGAAGGCGATTGGTCGGTAGGCGGCTACGAGGTGTCCGCAAACGGGTCGCGCATTGCCATGACACGCACGCCGAGCCCGCTGCTGGAGTTCCTGGACCGCACCGAGGTATGGCTGATGGATGCGAGTGGCGCGAATGCGAAGCAACTGACCAGCAACAAGGTTCCTGAGAACGGCGCGGCGCTGTCGCCAGACGGCGCCACCGTAATGTTTCGTTCGCAGTCGAACGAGCAGTTCGACCATTATTACAACGACAAGTTGTTCCTGGTTCCGGCGGCCGGCGGCACCGCGCGGGTGCTACTGCCGGATGTGTCGTACGGGATCGAGGATGCGGCGTGGAGCGCCGACGGCAAGTCGATTTATTTCACGGCCAACATGGGTGTTCATAACGAAGTGATGCGAGTTGATGTTGCGACCAAGCGGGTCACGCAGCTCTCGAACGGCGACCACGCGCTATCGGCCTGGGCGTTCAACGAGCCGGCGGGCCTGCATGTGTTCACCCGCAACACCGGTGAGCGGCCGGGCGAGATCCACACCATGGGTAACGGCGCTCAACCGAAGCGAGTCACGTCGGTGTTCGACGACACACTCGCGAAGTTCAAGGTTGCGCGCCAGCAGAAAATTACCTGGAAGGGCCAGGACGGCGTGACGGTCGAGGGCTTGCTGTTTTACCCGGTGGACTACCAAGCCGGTCAGAAGTATCCATTAATCGTCAGTACGCACGGCGGCCCGGCGGCGTCGGATCGGTTTGGCTTCAGTGGCGATCAGCAGGTGTATGCGGGCAAGGGCTACGCGGTGCTCAAGCCGAATTATCGCGGCAGCACGGGCTACGGCGACGTGTTCCTGCGCGACATGATCAACGGCTACTTCAAGCAGTCGCACCTCGATGTGCTGCTTGGCACCGACGCGTTGATCGCGATGGGAGTGGCCGATCCCAACAAGCTCGTGAAGATGGGCTGGAGCGCCGGCGGCCACATGACCAACAAGATCATCACGGTCACCGACCGCTTCAAGGTGGCGAGCAGCGGCGCCGGCGCGGCCAACTGGATCTCGATGTACGCGCAGAGCGATCATCGCGAGTTCCGCACGCCGTGGTTTGGCGGCACGCCGTGGCAGGCTGACGCGCCGATCGATTTGTTCTGGAACCACTCGCCGTTGAAGGACGTCGCCAAGGTCAAGACGCCGACCATCTTCCTGGTCGGCCAGGAGGATCCGCGGGTGCCGTTGCCGCAGTCGGTGGAGATGTTCCGCGCGCTCAAGTCGAACGGGGTGCCGACACATCTCTACGTAGCGCCGCGCGAGGGGCATGGCTGGACCGAGCTGCGGCATCGCCTGTTCAAACTCCAGATCGAGATGGAGTGGTTCGAGAAGCACATTCACGGCCGGCCCTACGCTTGGGAGAAAGTGCCCGGCGAAGACAAGAAGGATGTTCCGAAGGTTCCAACGAGTGCGTCCCAGAACCACTAATGGTGGTTGGGCCTACGCCCAACTACCACCGGCATTCCGACCGGAACAGTCGGGATTCGGCAGCTGAGCGCTGGTGGAAATGACCGACTTTTTTCTATACAATCAGCTTGCGAAATTTTTCACAAGAGTCGCCTACCCTCTTTTTCGGGGTAAAGTGTGCGACTTCGGCACCGCAAATTTGAATTGGCGCCCTAACATCCCGGGGGCTGCAAGGACGCATGTCGCAGGTATTCCCAAAGAGCGCTAACGCCTGGTCCAAGGCCAGCGTGCTCGCCATCGTGTTCGTGCTGCTCAGCCTTGGCTGGGTGGTACTCACGCTTCAACGATCCGATTTCGTCACCTCGGCAAATCAGTTCGTCGAGCAACCTGTCCAATTCAGTCACCAGCACCACGCTGGCGGCATCGGCATCGATTGCCGGTATTGCCATACCTCGGTGGAGGTGGCGCCATCGGCCGGCATTCCGCCAACCAAAACCTGCATCAATTGTCACTCGCAAATCTGGTCCACCAGCCCGTATCTCGAACCGGTGCGCGCCAGCTTCCGCGATGACAAACCACTGCAGTGGGTGCGCGTGCACGACCTGCCCGACTTCGTCTATTTCAACCACAGCATTCATGTCACCAAGGGCGTCGGCTGCGAAACCTGCCACGGCCGCGTCGACAAGATGCCGTTGATGATTCAGAAAGTTTCACTGCAGATGGAGTGGTGCCTGGATTGCCATCGCGACCCGTCCCGCTACGTGCGGCCGCGCGGCGAGGTGACGACCATGGGCTATCAGCCGGCTGAGGCACAAGCGGACCTGGGCCCGCGCCTGGTCAAGGAATACAAGATTGCCGGTCTGGAACACATGACTAGTTGCTCGGTATGCCACCGATGAAACCGACGCACGCTGACGAAACCGATCCAAAGGCACACCGCTCGACAAGTGTGCCCATCGACATCCAGGCCGTGCGCGCCCGCCTCGAACAACAGGGCGGTCCGCAGGTGTGGCGCAGCCTTGAATCGGTCGCCGAAACCGACGAGTTCAAGAATTACCTGCACCGCGAATTCCCGACCAACGCGTCGGAATGGCTCGATCCCGTGGGTCGCCGCTCGTTCCTCAAGCTGATGAGCGCATCAATGGCGCTCGCGGGCGTCACCGCCTGCACCGTGCAGCCGACCGAGTTGATCGTTCCCTACGTGCGCCAGCCGGAAGAGCAAATTCCCGGCAAGCCGCTGTTCTTCGCCACTGCCATGTCGCTCGGCGGCGTCGCCACCGGCGTGCTGGTCGAAAGCCACGAAGGGCGCCCGACGAAAATCGAGGGCAACCCGGACCATCCCTCCAGCCAGGGTGCCACCGACCTGTTCGCGCAAGGCTCGGTGCTGACGCTGTACGACCCGGACCGCTCGCAGTCGATCAGCCAGCTGGGCGAGATTCGTCCCTGGAACGCCGTGATCGCCGCCGTTCGCGGCGGCCTGTCGGCGCAGTCGGGCAGCAAGGGCGCCGGCCTTCGCATTCTCACCGAAACGGTGAACTCGCCCTCGCTGGCCGCGCAAATTCAGCAAGTGCTGCAGCTGCAGCCTGGTGCCAAGTGGATTCAGTGGGAACCGGTGCCGCGTGACAACGCACGCGCGGGCGCCCGGGCTGCGTTTGGCGAATATCTCGAGCCGGTCTACGACCTCTCGAAGGCCGACGTTATCCTCTCGCTCGACGCCGACTTCCTGGCGTCCGAAGGCGCCGGCAACTTGCGCTACGCGCGGCAATTCGCCAGCCGTCGCCGCGTGGAAGAGAGCGCCGACAACCTCAACCGCCTCTACGTCGTCGAGTCGAACCACTCGGTAACCGGTGGCCGCGCCGACAATCGCTTGCCGCTCAAGTCGAGCCAGGTCGAAGCGTTCGCGCGCACCGTGGCGCAGCATGCCGGAGTCGCCGGCGTGACGGGTAGCGCACCTGCCGGCAGCGAAGCCTTTGCCGACGCAGTGGCGAAGGATTTGCTGGCACATCGCGGCCGCGCCGTGGTGATGGCTGGCGATTCACAGCCGCCTGCCGTGCATGCGATTGCCCACGCGCTGAACGCGGCAATTGGGGCCGCCGGTGTGACGGTGTCGTACATGCCGACCCCCGAAGTGGTGCCGAGCGAACAGCACGCTGCCTTGCGCGAGCTCGTCACCGACATCGATGCCGGCCGTGTGCAGATGCTCGTGATCATCGGGGAGTCGAACCCGGTGCTGAGCGCGCCGGCCGACTTCAAGTTTGCCGAGGCGATGAGCAAGGTTGCGCTCCGCATTCACTCGGGCCTGTTCTTCGACGAGACAGCGACGCTCAGCCACTGGCACGTGCCGGGAACGCACTATCTCGAAGCCTGGAGCGACGCCCGCAGCTTTGACGGCACGGTGTCGATCGTGCAGCCACTGATTCAGCCGCTCTACGGCGGCAAGTCGGCGCACGAAGTGCTCGCCACGCTGTCGGATCGTCCCGAGCGCAACGGTTACGACGTCGTTCGCGAATACTGGCAGGGCGCCAAGGTGCCAAGCGCGCCGGCGGTGCCCGGTGCGATCGCCGCGCCAACGACCCCGGCAGCGACACCCCCTGCTTCTTCCGCGACGCCGACGATGAGGGCGGCGGCTCCTGCGGCAGCGCCGACGGCCACGGAAGGCTTCGAGAAGAACTGGCGCAAGTGGTTACACGACGGCTTCATCGCCGGTACGGCCTTCACGCCGTCCACGGCAACGCTGGCGCCCGACGTCGCCACGCGGATTACCGTGAGCAACGCGATCGGCGGCATCGAAATCAACTTCCGCCGCGACGAGACCATCTACGATGGCCGCTTTGCCAACAACGGCTGGCTGCAGGAACTACCCAAGCCGGTGACCAAGCTGACTTGGGACAACGCCGCCTTGATTGCGCCATCGACCGCCGAGGCGAACAGCCTGCAGACCGGTGACATCGTCGCGATCAACCACGATGGCCGCACGCTGAACGTGCCCGTGTGGATCACACCCGGCCATGCCAAGGACGCCCTCACCGTGTCGGTGGGCTACGGCCGGACCAAAGCGGGCCGCGTCGGCAACGGCGCCGGCTTCAACACCTACGCGCTGCGTGGCTCGAGCACGCCGTTCTACGGCGAAGCGACGATCACCAAGACCGGCGACACCTACGACCTGGTCGGTACGCAGGACCACTGGTCGATTGAAGGCCGCAACATCATCCGCTCGGCGACCCTCGAAGAGTTCAAGGCCAAGCCCACCTTCGTCAAGGAGATGGAACACCTCATCCTCGACAAGCGGATTTCTCTCTACGCCGACAAGGAATATCGCGGCGACCAGTGGGGCATGGCGATCGACATGAACGCCTGCACCGGCTGCTCGGCCTGCATCATCGCCTGTGTCGCTGAGAACAACATTCCGGTGGTCGGCAAGGCGCAGGTCAAGCGCAACCGCGAAATGCACTGGCTGCGGATTGACCGCTACTTCTCGGGCAACCTCGACACGCCCGATACCTATTACCAGCCCATGCCCTGTCAGCAGTGCGAGAACGCGCCCTGCGAAGTGGTGTGCCCGGTCTCGGCGACCGTCCATAGCGATGAAGGCCTGAACGACATGGTCTACAACCGCTGCGTCGGCACGCGCTACTGCTCGAACAACTGCCCGTGGAAGGTGCGCCGCTTCAACTTCCTGCTGTACCAGGACTGGACCACCCCGCAGTTCAAGCTGCAGCGCAACCCGGACGTCACCGTCCGCAGCCGCGGCATCATGGAGAAGTGCACCTACTGCGTGCAGCGCATCAACGCGGCGCGCATTCAGTCGCGGCGCGAGGATCGCGCGATTCGCGACGGTGAGATCGTGACCGCCTGCCAGGCCGTGTGCCCGACCGGTGCCATCGTGTTCGGCAACATCAACGACCCGAACAGCCAGGTCGCCAAGCTGAAGTCGAGTCCACGCAACTACACGACGCTCGAAGACCTCAACACGCGGCCGCGCACCACCTACCTCGCGGCGGTGCGCAACCCGAACCCGGCCCTGCCAGCGAACCCGATGGTCGGCGGCCACCATGCGGCGACTGAGTCGCACGAGCCGGCCTCACCTGGGGGCGGACACTAATGGCCAACCAAGCGCGTAACACGGCGTTGCTCGAAGAAACGCCGGTGATCCTGCCGGGTCACGACTTCGAGACGGTCACCGAGACCGTCGCGGAGATTCCGCTTTCCAAGCGTTTCCCGCTCGGCTGGATCGGACTGCTCCTGATCGGCCTCGGCGGCGCCGGCATCCTGAACATGGCCCTGGGCTACCTGGTCCTCAAGGGGATCGGCATCTGGGGCAACAACGTCCCGGTCGGCTGGGCGTTCGACATCATCAACTTCGTCTGGTGGATCGGCATCGGCCACGCCGGCACGCTGATCTCGGCGATTCTGCTGCTGTTCAAGCAGCAGTGGCGCATGTCGATCAGCCGCTTCGCCGAAGCGATGACGATCTTCGCCGTGGCTTGTGCGGCGATTTTCCCCGTCTTCCACACCGGCCGTCCGTGGCTGGCGGCGTACTGGCTGTTCCCCTACCCGAACGCGATGGGCCTGTGGCCACAGTTCAAGAGCCCGCTGATCTGGGACGTGTTCGCGGTTTCGACCTACGCCACGGTCTCGATCGTGTTCTGGTATATCGGCATGATTCCCGACATGGCGACGCTGCGCGACCGTGCGGTGTCAAAGGTGAAGGCGTCCATTTACGGCATGCTGTCGCTCGGCTGGCGCGGTTCGGCCCGGCACTGGCACCGCTACGAAGTGGCGACGTTGATTCTCGCCGGCCTGTCGACGCCGCTGGTGCTGTCGGTGCACACGGTCGTGAGCTTCGACTTCGCGGTCTCGGTGATTCCAGGCTGGCACGCGACCATCTTCCCGCCGTACTTCGTCGCCGGCGCCATTTACGCCGGCTTCGCGATGGTATTGACGCTGGCGATTCCAGTCCGCCGTTTCTACGGCATGGAAAGCCTGATCACGATGCGGCACATCGACAACATGGCCAAGATCACGCTGGCGACCGGCCTGATGGTCGGCTACGGCTACGTGATGGAAGCGTTCTTCGCGTGGTACAGCGGCAGCCCGCACGAGCGGTTCATGATGTGGAACCGCATGTTCGGCCCCTACGCCTGGTCGTACTGGACGCTGATCGCGATCAACGTCGTGATGATTCAGTTGCTGTGGTCCAAGAAAGTGCGCCAGAACAACATCTTGTTGTTCGTGATGTCATTGCTGATCGGCGTCGGCATGTGGCTGGAGCGCTTCGTCATCATCGTGACCTCGCTCAACCGCGACTTCATCCCGGCGTCGTGGGGCATGTATTACCCGACGCAGTGGGACTTCATGACGTTCTTCGGAACCATCGGGTTGTTCCTGACGCTGTTCCTGCTGTTCCTGCGGTTCGTGCCGATGATCTCGATCTTCGAGGTCAAGACGCTGCTGCCTCAGGGCAAGGTCAAGGCGGATCACCATGCACACTAACGAGCCGGCAAACGCGCTTCATGGCGTGATGGCCGAGTTCGACTCGGCCCAGGAACTCGTGGATGCCGCGCGCAAGACCATGGCGCAGGGCTTCTTGAAGGTCGAGGCGTACTCGCCGGTGCCGATCGAAGAGC
>JANMUX010000516.1:0-6345 GCA_031392125.1 Acidobacteriota bacterium
CTCAGTGTACGCCGGGACGCCACGGTCCGGGCGAGGTCTCCGTCAGTTCGGCGGTGGGCAGCTTGCGGCCACCGAGATACACCGACAACACCTGGCGGTAGGCACCCACCTGCTCGGTGGGATCGGTTTCGAGAATGACCAGGTCAGCGACCGCTCCGGCGGTCACGCGGCCGAGCGACGATTGTCCGAGTCGATCGGCGGCGCGCGAGGTCGCCGACTTCAGGACGTCGCCAAGCGGCATGCCCGCCTGCGCCAGCAGTTCGAGTTCGCGGATCAGCGACACACCGTGAAAGGTCACGGGGTTGCCCGCGTCGGAGCCGGCGAGAATCGGCACGCCGGCACGAATGGCGCGCGCGGTTTGATCGAGCGACCCCGCCAGCGCCTGGGCCATGCGCGTCGCCATGTCGCCTTCCCGTAGGAACGGCGCCATCGGGGACTTGGGATCGAGCAGTGACTGCAGGATGGCCGGATGGGCCAGCCGGCGCACGAGGAGATCGCCGCCGCCGGCGACCTGCCGCTTCCACGCGTAGTCGAGCACGACGTTGGTCGGAGTGAAGGTGACGCGCTTGGCCGCCATCAGCGCGATAGTCGCATCGCTCAGGCCGCGCGAGCTGTGTTCCAGGCCGTTCGCACCGGCGTCGATCGCCAGCCGCGCATCCGCATCCGTCCCCACATGCACCGTCGTCCGCATCTTGCGCGTCTTGGCTTCCGTCATCGCAGCCCTGAACAGGTCTTCGCGCAGGCGGGGCAACGGCCGATCGTCGAAGCCAGGCTCCAGCACCAGCTTCACGATGTCCACACGCTCGCGGTCGAGTTCTGCGATCGCCGCGCGGGCCTGCTCCGGCGTTTCAATCTGCCGCGTGAGCTGCTCCGCGAGGCCGGGCAGGAACTCGAACATCTCGGATGGGTGGCCGCCTTTCGAGGTGATCGACGGCCCAGAGAAGAACGTCCGCGGCGCACGCTCGGTGGCCGCCGCCACCGCGCTCGAGAGCGCCCGCATGTCCTTGAGGTTGTCGGTCAACGACACTACCGAGGTCACGCCCGCAGAGAGCGCGACGCCGAAGTCACGGGTCATGCGGTCGTCGGTCATCTCAACCGGAGCTGAACCAATGCCGCCCGACCCGCCCCAATGCACGTGGGAATCGAACAGGCCGGGAATGACGAAGCGGCCGTGGAGATTCTCGACGGTAGCTCCCTCGGGCAGCGGCACGCGGTCGTCATCAAGCAATACTTCTGAGATGCGATGGTCGCGAATCACGACGCGCGCATTGGTAATGCGGCCGCCCAGCCCGTCGAGCACGGTCGCGCCACGAAGGACGAGCACCTGGCCGTCGGCGGCGCCGGCCTCGATCGTGCGCGTGCCCGGCAGCTCGCCCATGCGGAACGCCGGCGCGGACAACGCCGACACGCCAAGGACCGCAACGAACGCGGCGGCAATGCTCGCAAGCGCCTTTCTCGAGATCGGTTCAGTGCCTTCCCAGCGGAACAGCATCGACGTGAGGACGATGCCGACGATGCCAATGCCGAGGAGCACCGCGAGTGACCCCGCAATGGGCAGCAGCGTTTCACCGCGCACGATCACGCTGGAGTACGCATCCACCAGGTAGGTCGTCGGCAGCATGCGCGCGAAGCGCTGCACGCCTTCCGGAAGGAACGCGAACGGCATGCCCGAGCCGGACAGGAACATTAGCGGGAAGAAGATCAGGTTGGCGATCGCCGGCGCCGTCCGCATGTCGCGCGCGGTGCTGCCTACCAGCAGTCCCATCGGAATGAGCGCGATGGCACCGCACAGGTAGACGCCGGTGAGGGTGACCCACGACCCGGCCATCTGCATGTTGAACACCAGGCGCGCCAGGATCATCAGGATGACGAGCGACAAGAATCCGGTCAGCGTTGCCGTCACACCGTGGGCAATGGCTACAGCCGCCGCCGGCACCGGCGTGATGCGCAGCCGGCGCAGCAGGCCGTTCTCGCGCTGTTGCACCAGCGGTAGCGCAACGCCGAACAGCCCTCCCGACATCAGCGTCGTGGTGAGCAGGCCCGGCATCAGCACTGCCATCACGCGCGCATCGCCGCGCGCCATGACGAAACCGAACAGGAACAGGAATCCCAGCGGGAACGACATCATCCAGAAAAGCGCCGTCTTCGAACGGCGCAGTTCGGTGAGTTGCGCGCCGATGAGCGCGAGCACGCTGCGACTGAACATGTCAGGACTCCTGGGCGACAACCGTCGCCTCGTGGGTGGGGAGCGTCGCTGTTCCAGCGGACGAACCAATCAACTGCAGATACACGTCTTCGAGCGACGGCCGTTTCAGCCGCAGGTCGTCGAGGCGCGCGCCCGAGAGACGAAGCGATTCCGCGAGGCCGACGATGGCAGCGGTGGGATCGGCGGTGCGATAGCGGAACAGCAAGCCATCCAGACCTTCGAACACGGCTTGCGGCACCAACCGTTCGGCATCCACCTCGCCTTGCACCGCAAGCCATAACGTGGAGGAACCGGCGGCGCGGGCCAACAGCTCGAGCGGGCTGCCGTCGGCGACGATCTCGCCGGCGGCGAGAATGACGACGCGATCGGCGAGCGCTTCGATCTCGTCAAGGTAGTGCGACGAGATCAGGATGGTCTTGCCCGCCTGCTTCAGCGCGCGCAGGATGTCGTGAATCTGCCGCCGCGCAATCGGATCGAGTCCCGACGTCGGCTCGTCAAGGATGTAGAGATCGGGGTCGTGCAGCATCGCCATGGCCAAGGCGAGGCGCTGCTTCTGTCCACCGGACAGCGTGCGCACCAGCGCCTTGGCCTTCTCCTGCAGATCGACCCGCGCCAGCACGTCTGCCGGCGCCATCGACTGCGGGTAGAGAGCGCCATACAACTTCAGCGTTTCAGTGAGCGTGAGCTCGGGCATGAAGGCGGTTGCCTGCAGCTGCACGCCAAGCCTGGCGCGCAGCGTGCCGGCGGCGTGGGCGGGGTCGAGGCCCAGGACGCTGACGGTGCCCGAGGTTGCCGGTCGCAGCCCCTCGAGAATTTCAACCAGGGTCGTCTTGCCGGCACCATTTGGCCCGAGCAACCCGACGATCTGCCCGCTGCCCTCGATGGCCAGGTCGATGCCCCGCAGCGCGTGAACCGATCCATAGGACTTGCGGAGTGCGTGAACGTCGATCGCAATCATGGTGAGGTCATCGTCGCGCAGCGGTCATGCCGCCACCAGTGATGCCCGTCACCCTCGCAGGTGACGAATGTCATGTCGGGGATCGGGGATCAGGGATCAGGGATCAGGGCGGACGCGGGATAATTCAGGAATGGCCCACCTTTACCCAATCCGCATGACGTGGACCGGCAACACCGGGACCGGCACAGCCGACTACCGCGGCTACGACCGTGCCCATGAGTATTCAGTGCCGGGCAAGCCGGCAATACCGGGCTCATCGGACCCGAACTTTCGCGGCGATGCCGCTCGCTACAACCCTGAGGAACTGCTGGTCATGTCGCTGTCGTCGTGCCACATGCTGTGGTACCTGCACCTGTGCGCCGAGGCGGGCGTAGTGGTGACGGCCTACGTGGACGAGGCCGTGGGGACCATGGTTGAAGTGAAGGAGACTGGTGGCCATTTCACCGACGTCGTGTTGCGGCCGGAAGTGACGCTGCAGGCGGGCGGTGATGCGGAGCTCGCCGCCAAGTTGCACGAGCGCGCACACCACCTGTGTTTTGTCGCGAACTCCGTAAATTTTCCCGTCCGCTGTGAGCCGCGGTTTCGTTCGGTCTGACCCAGCAAGATCCTGATAATCGGCCCGCACCAACCTTCCGCCTCTGACTGCCATCAAAGGCGGTCATGGACCGCCTGTCACTCGACCTCCGTCACGCTGTCTCGCGATTGTTCCGCGATCGCGGGTTTGCTGCGATCACCGTCATCACACTTGCCCTTGGCATCGGAGCCAATACCGCCGTTTTCAGCCTGGTGCAGACCGTGCTGCTGCGGCCGCTGCCCTACGGCGACGCCGAACGAGTCGTGGTGGTGTGGGGACCGGAGCGTTCGGAAGCGACCTGGTTGTCACTTCAAGAGGTTGTCGGCTACGGCCGCGAGTCGCGGACACTGGCCGCGGTGTCTGGGTATCAAGAGCTCGATGCCAACCTGACCGGCGGACAGGAACCGGAACGAGTGCGGGCGGCGTCGGTGACGCCGAACCTGTTCGAGGTGCTGCGAGTACCGGCGTCGCTTGGCCGGGTCGCCGTCGCTGCCGACGTGCAAGGCGGCTCGAGCGACGTCATCGTCCTCAGTCACGGCCTCTGGCAGCGGCGCTTCGGTGGCGGTGCCGACGTGGTGGGCCGTGCGATCCAGGTGAACGGGCGCGCGCGCACGGTGATCGGCATCATGCCGGCATCGTTCCGCCTGCCGGGGGACTACCTGGCGCAGCGACCTACCGAGGCTTGGATGCCGGAGGTGGTGAATGAAGCGAGTCTCGGCGCCTGGGGCAATCGCTCGTACACCGGCATCGGCCGGCTGCGCGATTCGGTGTCGGCGCCGGCAGTCGCGAGCGAGTTCTCGGTGATTGCCGCGCGTTGGGTGGCCGCCGGCTTCGTGCAGGCACAACCGGATGGCGGCCTGGGCAGCCTGGCGCGGCGTGCGGTGCCGGTGCAGGACTTCATCACCGGTGGTTCGCGCAATGCGTTGTGGATTTTGCTTGGGTCGGTGGCATTGGTGCTGTTGATTGCGTGTGCGAACGTGGCCAACCTGCAGCTGGCGCGAGCGGATGGCCGGCGCCGCGAGGTGGCACTGCGGGCTGCGCTCGGCGCCGCGCGCGGCGACATCGTGCGTCAACTGCTCACTGAGAGCGTCCTGCTGGCTATCGCTGGTGCGACGGCTGGGCTCGGCGTGGCGTGGGCGGCGCTTCAAGTGGTAATTGTCATGAGTCCGGCGAACCTGCCGCGCATCGAAGACACCCGCCTCGATGGCACCGTGCTGGCGCTCACCGCGGTGTTGGCCGTCGCGACCGGAGTATTGTTCGGGCTGTTACCGGCGTTGCAGCTGTCGCGCCCCGACGTTACTGGCGTCCTGAAAGATGGCGGTCGCGCCGGGACGGCCGGTCGTTCACGTCGGCTGGTCCGGCGCGCCTTGGTCGTCTTGCAGATGGCCTCGTCCGTTGTCCTTGCGCTTGCGGCCGGCCTGCTAATCCGAAGTCTCGTCGAGCTGAACCGCATCGATCTCGGATTCAATCCGGCCAATGTCCTCACCGCGCAACTGCAAGTGCCGGCGACGGACTATCCCCAGCCGGGCGACGTCGTGCGGTTCTATCGCGAACTTGACGATCGCGTGTCCAGGGTTCCGGGCGTGCGTTTTGTTGGAGCCGTGCGGGTCTTGCCGCTCTCGCGCACCATCGGCGACTGGTCGATCAAGATCGAGGGCCGTCCGTACGTGCCGGCCGAGAACCCGAACGGGGATTTTCAGGCGGTAACGCCAGGCTACTTCGAGGCCATGGGGCTCGGCCTGGCACGCGGACGGTTTCTTGCCGCCGCCGATCGCGAAGACAGCACGCCGGTGGCCGTGATCAACGAAACCATGGCGTCGCGCTACTGGCCTGGCGAAGACGCCATTGGCCGGCAGTTCATGATGGGCACCGACGCCAAACCCTGGCTCACCATCGTCGGCGTCGTGAAGCCGGTGCGGCACAACGCTGTGGTTGAAGAGCCGCGCGCGGAGATGTACATCGCGCACGCCCAGTTACCGGCGCACATTCGATCGGCGCCCCGCGGCATGACGCTGGTGGTCAAGACCAATGGCGATCCGCTGGCGGTCGCCGGCGGGCTGCGCGAGGCTGTGCGAGCGATCGATCGCAACCTGCCGGTATCTGACATTCGCGCCATGAACGCGGTTGCTGCCGATGCGCTGTCGCAGCCGCGCTTCGTCACGTTGCTGCTCGGCGTGTTTGCAGCTATCGCGCTGACGCTGGCCGCAATCGGCATCTACGGCACCATCTCGCTGCTGGTCGCGGAGCGGACGCAGGAGATGGGCATTCGTCTGGCGCTTGGCGCCGAACGCCGCGGCATCCTCACGATGGTCCTTGGTCAAGGTCTGTGGCTGATCGGCGCCGGCCTGTTGCTGGGCTTGGCCGGAGCGGCGTTGCTGACCCGGACGCTGGCGGGATTGATCTACGGAGTCGGCGCACTCGATCCGCTGACTTTTGCAACGGTGCCTGCGCTGCTGTGCGGGGTCGCGCTACTCGCGTGCCTCGTGCCGGCAGTCCGCGCCGCCTCTGTTGACCCAATCACGACACTGCGCCGGTAACGGGGCCTGGCACGGTTACATGCGAAAACGCTTCAGTTACTGATCAGTACGCAGGAATTGAAGCGTTTTC
>JANMUX010000434.1:0-1560 GCA_031392125.1 Acidobacteriota bacterium
TGGCCCGCCTGACGCCGCCGCGTCAGTACTACATGCGCTATTACTCGACCCGAGAGGCCAACGACAACATGTGGAAGGCGCCCGCCGGCGTGCACGCCTTTCTGCGCGCTTACTACCACATGAAAAGCGCCGACTGGAAAGCCAACGCGCCAGTACCCCTGACTGCGCGCACGGCGGCGGAATGGGCAAAGCTCCCGCGTTACTACGTAATGGATCTGGGCCAGGGCATGGCGCAGAGCGTTGCCCCCGAGATGCCGACGCCCGCGGAGATTCGCGCCAACCGGTGGTTGACCGACGCGGCCCTCAGCGTTTACGCCGGCGAGTACGGCCGCACCGGCTTTCAGGGTGGCTTGCAGTCGTACCGGGTCGGTCAGACGCCGCGCCTGAACGCTGATCTTGCGACGTTTTCAGGTCGCACGATCGATCAGCCTTCGATGTTTATCGGCGGCAAGAGCGACTGGGGGGTCTACCAATCGCCCGGCGCTCTCGAGCGAATGCAGAAGGTGGCTTGCACGCGCATGGCCGGCGTGCATCTTGTGGATGGCGCCGGGCACTGGGTGCAGCAGGAGCAACCCGAGATCACGTCGCGCTTGTTGCTGGAGTTTTTCCGCAATCTGAGCGCCGCTCCGGCGCCGCGCCGGTGATGCGCATCCTGTTCCTGGCCGCCGCGCTGGCTGGCGCCATCCAGGCGGCCCCGTGGCTGCCGCAGTTTGACCGCGTCCAGCCGGAAGTGTTTGCTGCACCAGGCGGTCAGGCCAATGCCTGGGCGGATGCGGATGGCGACGGCGACCTCGATCAGTTCGTCGCTTTTCGCGGCCGGCCCAACCGCTTCTATCGCAACGAGCACGGCACGTTCCGTGATGTTGCAGCAGACGTCGGCTTGGCCGACAACCAGGAAACCCGCGCAGCCGCCTGGGGCGATTTCGACGCCGACGGCGATCCGGATCTGTTCATCGGTTTCGCCGATCCGACAGTGCCGGCGAAGGTCTATCGCAACGATCAGCAGGGCACCCGGTTCACGAACGTCGCGGCCGCCATCGGCGTGAGCCTGCGCGGCGTTGCGCGCCAGCCGGCGTGGGTTGATTACGACGGCGACGGCGATCTCGACCTGTTCGCAGCATTCCGGGACGTTGCCAACCAGCTGCTGCGCAACGACGCCGGGCACTTTGTCGATGTCACCGCGGCGTCGGGGCTCGGGGACACCCGCAAGACGGTCAGCGCGGTCTGGTGGGATTTCGATCGCGACGGTGACCTCGATCTGTTTGTCGCCAACCAGGAGGGCGAGGCGAACGGATTGTATCGCCAGGATCGCGGCCGCTTCAAAGACGTGGCCGCGGCGATGGGCGTGTCGGGCACTCCGCGCCCTGCTGCCGACGGCGGCGTCGGTCCGAGTGTTGCGGATTTCGATCTCGACGGCGACTTCGACCTGTTCGTCGCCAACTACGGCGCGAGCGCGCTGTATCGCAACGAACCGGGGAAGCCGTTCGTCGAGGTCGCTGGCTCCAGCGGCATCAACCTGAACGGCCACGCCGTGACATCGGCGTGGGGCGATCTCGACAA
>JANMUX010000462.1:0-18473 GCA_031392125.1 Acidobacteriota bacterium
CCGGCCAACAGCGGGTCGTTGCTGAAATCAATGCCTGGCACCACGTGCGCAGTACAGAAAGCAACCTGTTCGGTTTCAGCGAAAATGTTGTCTGGGTTTCGGTTCAGCACCATGCGGCCCACCGGTGTGACTGGCACCAACTCTTCGGGGATCAGCTTGGTGGCGTCGAGCACATCGAAACTGAATGACTCAGCCTGAGCTTCAGTGAACACCTGCAAGCCGAGTTCCCACTCGGGGTACTCGCCCGACTCGATGGCGTCCCACAGATCGCGGCGGTGGAAGTCTGAGTCGGCACCGGCGATCTTCACCGCTTCGTCCCACACCAGTGAGTGCGTGCCGAGCATCGGCTTCCAGTGAAACTTCACAAACTGCGAAACGC
Organism: Acidobacteriota bacterium; assembly: GCA_031392125.1. Classification (GTDB taxonomy): domain Bacteria; phylum Acidobacteriota; class Vicinamibacteria; order Vicinamibacterales; family UBA2999; genus 12-FULL-67-14b. The sequence continues at coordinate 380 of JANMUX010000462.1, forward strand.
CTTCGGCATTGACGAGCCGGAAGGTGTGCACGCCAAAGCCTTGCATCATGCGCAAGCTGCGCGGGATGGCGCGATCAGACATGGCCCACATCAACATATGGGTTGACTCGGGCGACAGAGACACGAAATCCCAAAACGTGTCGTGTGCCGAACCGGCTTGCGGGTAGCCGCGATCCGGTTCCATCTTCACCGCGTGAACCAGGTCGGGGAACTTGAGCGCATCCTGGATGAAGAACACCGGGATGTTGTTACCGACCAGGTCGAAGTTGCCTTCTTCGGTGTAGAACTTCACCGCGAAGCCGCGGACGTCGCGGGGGGTATCGCCGGAACCGGCGCCGCCGGCCACGGTCGAGAAGCGAGCGAACACCGGGGTCCGCTTCTTGGGGTCCTGCAGGAAGGCCGCGCCGGTAAGGTGGGCCATCGATTTGTAGGGCTGGAAGTAGCCATGCGCAGCGGATCCGCGGGCGTGGACGATACGCTCCGGGATGCGTTCATGGTCAAAGTGGGTGATCTTTTCCCGAAAGATGAAGTCTTCGAGCAGCGTTGGGCCGCGAACACCCGCGCGCAACGAGTTCTGATTGTCTGAGATCGGCGTGCCCTGGTTGGTCGTCAAGGCAGGGGTTCGACCGGTTCGGACCTGGTGCGTTTCGCCGCCTTTGCTGCGATTCGGTGCGGGCTTGCTCGCGTCTTTCGATCGTTTAGCCATTGAATGCTCCGGTTGGGGTGACAACTGACGAAGCGTGGCTGTTGCAATCGGAGTACCGGAGACCGCGCGCTGGCAGGATCCCTGCAATGGACGATATCAATGTCGCAACCGGAGCTGAGGGTCGGGCAACCAGTGTGGCTGCGGCCCGGCCATCTTCCTCAAACCGATTCCTATCCTGTTCTTCGCGGCAATCGCCAGGTTGAGCTGGCCATCATCGGCGGTGGCCTGAGCGGATCCTTGATCGCGCTCACCATGGCCGAGGCGGGAGTTTCAGTCGCGGTGGTCGAGGCCGGCCGAGCCGGTCGCGGAAGCACGGCCGCGAGCACGGCCCTGCTGCTGCAGGAGCCTGACGTAGATTTCAGCGACCTCACCAAGCGCTACGGCGCGGCAGCAACCAGGCGCATCTGGCAGGCCAGTCACGAAGCGGCGCGCGACCTGGTGAAGGTGCTGCAGCGTCTGAAGATTGGGTGCGCGTTGAGCGAGCGGCCTTCTGTCTACTACACGACCAAGATCAAGCGGGCGGCGGAGCTACAGTCGGAGTTAGCGCTCCGTCATGCGGTGGGATTTTCGGGCCAATGGTTGACGCCAGGGGCGCTGCGACGCGTTACCGGGCTAACCGGCGCCGGCGCCATCTCGACCCAGGGCAACGCGCAGCTGGATCCCTACCGGGCCTCGGTGGGATTGCTGAAAGCGGCGACACGGGCGGGCGCACAGGTGTTCGAGAAATCCCCGGTGAGGCGGATCCAACAGACCGACGGCGGCGTGCGGCTGCACGCGGCGAACGCTTCCATCGACGCAAAGAAAGTGATCATCGCCACCGGATACGCGACGCAGTACTTCAAGCCGTTGGCCGGCCGCTTCGAGATGCGGCATACCTATGTGCTGGTGACCGAGCCGCTCACGCCGCACCAGAAACGCGAGGTCGGGCTTGGACCGGTGTTGTTGTGGGACACCGAAACGCCGTACCACTACATCCGCTGGGTGGCGGGCAACCGGCTGATGATCGGCGGAGCGGATCGGCCAGTTCGCGGCGGTGCCGGTCGCGCCGCGAAGTTTGGCGCGGCGACGCGCGAGCTGCGCGAGCATTTCGAGTGCCTGTATCCGGCGCTGGCGGAGGTGGCCGCCGATTACGCGTGGGACGGCTTGTTTGCGATGACGCCCGACAGCCTGCCCTACATCGGCCCGCATCTGCGCTATCCAAACCACTTGTTCGCGCTCGGCTATGGCGGCAACGGTATGACCTTTGCCGCGCTCTCGGCGCGCATCCTGCTGGAACAGTGGCGGGGCAAGACATCGGCCGACCACGCCTTGTTCGCTTTCAGTCGCGGGGCCTGACCGATGGCGGCTGGCTTCGCTCGCGGGACCGCTTGTCGTTCTTGCGAGCCGATCACGGCGGGTCCACAACAACGCCGCCACTAAGCGTCCGGAGGAACGCCTCGAGACGCCGAAGCTCCAACGCGTTCAACCTCAGCGGCTTGATCTCGCTGTGACCGCCGGGTGCCAGGGGCGCCCGGTTGTAGTGCGTCAACACCTCGGCCAACGTGGCTATCTGCCCCGCGTGCATGTAAGGCGCGCGCTCGGCGACGTTGCGGAGAGACGGCACTTTGAAGGCGCGATTTTGTTCGTGCGAAGCCGCGGGCATGAAGTCCAACTCCTTGCACGAGCGCGATCGGGCATCGTTCCACTTGCTGCGGCAGTTGAACTCGTCGGTGATGACGCCGGTGGCTCCGGCCAGGCGACCGGAGTCGAGCCGTAAACCGGGAACCGCCGCCACACCGGTGTTGTGAAACTCCTGGTTGCTGAAGAGCGGCCCGTTGTGGCACTGGGTGCAATTCGCCTTTCCAAGAAAGAGCCTGAGCCCGGCGATCTCATCACTCGTGAGGACGGCGTGCGGCTCGCGCCCGGTAGCGACAAGGCCACTGACGTAGGTATCAAATCGTGAAGTGCCGTACCTTACCCGTCGCTCGAACGCTGCCATCGCCTTGCCAATGTTCACGAACACGCGAGTCACGCCGTCGCGTTGCCCATCACTCATTGTCCGCCAGGCACCCGACGCCACCGGGTCGGGCACTGGGCCGGCATGGCGCGGGACCGCGGTCAGATCTGGAAGGACACCGAACAGGCGTTCGTATTCCTCGCGGTAGTGATCGGCAACCACGTGCGCGTATTGGGCCCGTGTCCCGCCATGTTCGACCGGGCTCTCGAGCGGACCGAGCGCCTGCGCCCATAGGCTGTCCTTGCGGCCATCCCAGAACAGGAATGGACTGTATGCCGTGGCGGCGATCGGCATGGTCCGGCGGCTGGTGGTGCCCGCGCCTTTTGCCAGCGGAGTGCCGTCCTGAAACTCCCGCTCGGGCTGGTGACATGTGCCGCACGCCACGCGACCGTTGGCACTGAGCCGCGTATCGAAGAACAACCGGCGACCCAGATGCACTGCACCCGGGTCATCGGCCACCCTGTTGGTTGGGTCTGGCGGCAGCGTTTCCAACGAACCGATCCACAGGGCCCTCAGCTCTTCCACCTCGGCGCCCGTCCACCGGACGGTGCGCGAGGCGGCGGTGCAGGCCAGCACCGCGAGCAGGGCCAGCGAGAAACGGGCGAGGACGCGCTTTTGAGTCATGGTGGTCACTCGATCACAGCGCGAGGTTGAAGGTCACCCGGTCGGTGCCGGCCGGTGTCGTGATCGCCAGCTTGAACTCCCACCAGCCGCCCATGTTGAAACGGACGCCTTCAATCTCGTAGGCGCCGCCGCCGAGCCCCTCTGTTACGCGTGGCTTGGTGGGCAGTCCGTGGCCATGCTGGGGCATGCCGCCATCTACGGTGATGCTGGCATTGTCGACCACGGCACCCTGGCCATCGATCAGGGTTACCCGCAGCGTCTGCATCTTGCGCGGGCGCAGCCGCTCGGACGGCTGAAGGGTTGCGGTGTAGAGCCCGCTTGACGAGGTCCGCGGGCCAAGGCCGAACTCGCTGACCGGCGGACGCTTGGTGCCGTTTCCCATCATCAGCATGTGGCCGCCGGCCAACGCGGCAATCGCCATCAACACGCCAAACACGACAAACCCCGATTCGCCGCTCGATGGGCGCCGTAACATCTCCGCCAAAGTCTTCATATCCGCTCCTCGTGTGATGTCGCGGAATCATTCCGCCGACACTGCAAACGATAGCGACCGCTGGCGGGAAAAGATTGAACGGCGCGGCCGAAATCATTGAACGCGCGCGCTGATGTTCTTGAATAAACTAGCTATGCCTTGGGGACGAATTTCGTGAGCGTCAGCAGCCGGTCGTGACGAAGGCCGACAGATCGACTGCCATTCGCTGGTATCTCTGGGATGGCGGCTTCCTGGCGATTGGCCGCAGCGACGCCGTTGTGCCGGCACACGCGCATCACGCACTGCAGATCGTGATTGGTGTGGACGGCCCCATGGCTGTGAGTGGGCCAGACGGCGTGTGGCACGCCGGCCGTGGCATCATCGTGCGGCACGACGTCGAACACTCGTACGACGGCAAGGGTGCGTTCGGGGCGATGTTGTTTGTCGATCCCGAGTCGGCCGAAGGCCGCTGGCTGAACAGCTCGCTGCCGGCCGACGTCACGCTCGTTCCCGACCAGCGCGTCGAGGGATGCATCGCCGAGCTGCGGGCCTTCGCGCTCAAGCCATTCGAGAGCCTGGAGATCGGGGCCCTGACCCGGCACTGCGTGCATTCGCTGTCGACCGGCGTGCCGCCTTCCCGGCGGCTGGATCCGCGAGTGACCGCGGTGCTTAGTGCGATTCGTACGTCGGATGACCTGCGGGTCTCGCTCGAGAGCGCCGCGGCCCGCGTGTTTCTGTCCCCGAGCCGCTTCGCCCACTTGTTCAGGCTGCAGGTCGGCCTGCCATTTCGCCGCTACCTGCTTTGGCGCAAGCTGACGCGCGCCATGCTGGCGATTGGCCGCGAAGACTCGATTTCAGCGGCTGCCCATGAAGCTGGCTTCGCCGATGCGGCCCACCTCACGAGGACGTTTCACCAGATGTTCGGCATTCCGCCCTCCGTGATGATGCGCGGAGAGTTCTTCGAGATTGCTACGCCTTTCGAGGTGGGCGCTTCTTCGCCGCCACTTTCTTCGCAACCGGCTTCTTCGCCTTCGACTTTTTAACGGCCGCGCGCGGGCGATCGAGCAGTTGGTAGGCTTCGCGGAGCCAGTCTGTGACCGGCGCCTCCACCTGGTCGCGGTGAGTGATCTTCAGCAGGTTGGCCATCTTGGTTTTTGACGTCGGCTCGACGCGGCGCACCTGTGGGCCCTTCACCGCACGGTCAAGAAAGACGCATACTTCGAGGTAGCTCCGCTTTGGGCGCACGAAGCAGTAGCACACGTCGCGGGCAAACATGATGCAACTGCCCGACGCATAGACTCGCTGCTCGCCCAGTGCGACCGCCGCCTGGCGAATCTCCTGCCAGGCCTCCTGCAAGTCGTCGGACAGATCCGCCGTCAGCGCTGCCTCGGTCGTCGTCCAGCAGTCGTGGAACTCGCCTTCTTCGATCCACTGCTTGCAGTGGTAACACTCCCGGCCCGACATGCGGGCATTGTAGTATTCAGGCAACATGCGCACACAGATCAGCTTTGCCCTTCTCGCCACCGTCATGGGCATCTCGCCCGCCCTGGCCCAGCAGCCGGCCACGCCGAATCCGGCCTCGCAGCCGTTTGTCGCCGGCACGCCGCTCAAGCAGCAGCCCAACGTCAAGACCTATGGTGGCTTCCGGTTTGCGGAGAGTGTGGCTTACGACGCCGAGCGGGACCTGTATGTCGCAATCAGCGCCGGCATCGCGCAGGATGTGATGCCGAACGATGGCTACGTCTCGTTGGTCAACCCCGACGGCACGGCCCACACACTGAAGTGGATTGGCGTCAACCGCAACGGCCTCACCTTGAATCATCCGCTTGGCAGCGACATCGCCAACGGCTTCCTCTACGTCGTCGACATCGACACCGTGCGCTGGTTCGACATGAAGACCGGCGCTCCGCAGGGTGCCATTCCCGTGGTCGGCGCCACGCGGTTCAACGACCTGGAAGTGGCGGCCGACGGCACCATCTACGCCACCCAGACCGGCACGATGGATCCCACCTCGTGGCGTGTTTACAAGATCACGCCGAAGGGAGAGGCGACCATCCTGATCACCGGCGCGCCGCTCAACCTGCCCAATGGCATCGCGTTCGACGCCAAGGGCAACCTGGTGGTGGTCAACATTGGTTCCAACGCAGTGCTCACGTTCTCGCCGGATGGCAAGTTGCTGACCACCGAGGAGTCGACCGATGCCGGCAACGACGGCATCGTTGTGCTGCCGGACGGGACCAAGTACGTCAGCAGCGTGCGCCAGGGAACCATCGCGCGTATTCGTCCCGGGCAGAAGGCCGAGGCGATTGCATCGGGTATTCCGACCGCGGCGTCGATGACCTACGACTCGAAGCGCAACCGGCTCGTGATTCCGATGAACGACTGGAACGCGATCACGATCGTCGAGCTGACGCCGCAGAAGTAACGATGATTGTCCGTCCCGCAGCCTCCGGTTGTGTGTTGATCACGCAGCCGGATCATGCGCAGCTCGCGCGCCGCATCATGGAGCACTGCGTGTCGCTCGTGGAGAACCCGCGGCGCGAGACCATCTTGCGCGCCATCGGCGAGCACGACGATGGCTGGGCTGAACCTGACGCGGCACCGGGCCTCGATCCGGACACCGGCGGCGTGGTGGATTTTATCCGCGCGCCACTGAGCGTGCGGCAAGGCGTGTGGCCGCGCACGATCGCCGGCCTTTCGGGTGAACCGTACGCAGCGGCGTTGGTCGCCAACCACGCGATGTTTGCCTACGATCGCTTCCGCGAAGAGCCCGACTGGTTGGCGTTCTTTGCCGCCATGGAGGTCTCGCGCAGGGAGATGTTGCAAGCAAGCGGATTCTCGACGGCGCAGCTGCTCGAAGACTATGCATTCCTGCGCCTCGGCGATCTGATTTCGCTGGCGTTCTGCACTGGTTCGACGAGCGCACAGCCGTTTCGAGACTGGACCGTGCAACTGGTCGGACCGCGCGTAGCGGTGACGCCGGGCATCTTCGGCGGCGCTCCGGTCACCTTCGAAGTGGCGGCGCGTGCGGTACGGCCGCCGTTTACGTCCGACGCCGAGTTGCAAGCTGCGCTGGGGCGAGCGGTGCCCGCGTTGATCCAAGGAGAAGCTACCTAGTTGTGACCGAATGGGAATCGCAAGGGGTCAGACCCCTCTGTGGCGGGCAGCTCGGGGCTTGGCGCGAGGTATGAATACAATCGGGTCATGCGCGTGATCACCCGAACTCTCGTTGCTGCTGTGCTGGCTTCATCGTCACTTACCGCGCAGTCGCCCGGTCCCGCGCCACAGACCTTGCCGCCGGTCGCCACCACCAAGCTGGTCGAGAGCCTGACGTCGGCCGGCGCGCATCAAAGCCATCTCTGGCGTGACGTTCCGCCGATGGCTGGCCAGCTCGTGAATGCCTACATCGAGGTTCCGATGGGCGTGCGCGACAAGAAAGAGTTCCACATGCGGAACAACGCGTTGGCCGTGGACCGCGTCATCCCGGAACACATCGGCGGCTACCCGGTCAATTACGGCTTCGTGCCGCAGACCGTGTCGTACGACGGCGATCCGTTCGACGTGCTCGTGCTCGGTCCGTCGATTCCGGCCGGCCGCATGGTGCAAGGCGTGATCGTCGGGTTGATGCTCATGGAAGACGAGAAGGGCCTCGACTCGAAGGTAGTGGTGTCACTGGTTGGCGCCGATGGCAAGCCGACCCATGCACTGACGACGGCGGATCAGGATCGGATTGCCGATTACTTCCGCAAGTACAAGACCTGGGATCCGAAAACGTGGTCGAAGGTGCCGGGCTGGAGCAACGCGCAAGACGGCCTGTCTCACGTCACCACCACTCACTCGTTCTTCCTTCATTGCCGCGAGTACGTCGGGAAGCCATGCGTGATCGCGCGAAAGTAGCCGACGGTTCGGGACTGGTTCGCGTCCGCGGCGCACGAGAGCATAACCTCAAGAACGTTGACGTTGATATTCCCCGCGACGCCCTGGTGGTGTTCACCGGCGTCTCGGGCTCGGGCAAGTCGTCGCTGGCGTTCGGCACGCTCTACGCCGAGGCGCAACGCCGCTACCTGGAATCGGTGTCGCCGTATGCGCGCCGGCTGTTTCACCAGATGGCCGTGCCCGACGTGGACGAGATCGACGGCCTGCCCCCAGCCGTCGCACTGCAACAACAGCGGGGATCGCCCAGCACACGATCATCGGTGGGCAGTGTCACCACGCTGTCGAATCTGCTGCGAATGCTCTACTCGCGCGCCGGCGACTACCCTGCCGGCCAGGCACTGCTCTATGCGGAATCGTTCTCGCCCAACACCCCGGAAGGCGCGTGTCCCGAGTGTCATGGCCTCGGCCGTGTTTACGAAGTCACCGAGCGATCGATGGTGCGAGACGACTCGCTGACCATCCGCGAGCGGGCCGTGACGGCCTGGCCGGTAGCCTGGCAGGGCCAGAACCTGCGCGACATCCTGGTCACGCTCGGCTACGACGTCGACAAACCCTGGCGGAGCCTGCCGAAGAAGGATCGCGACTGGATTCTGTTCACCGACGAACAGCCGACGGTACCGGTTTACGCCGGCTACGACCCCGCTGAAACCAGGCGAGCGCTCAAGCGCAAGGAAGAGCCCAGTTACATGGGCACCTTCACCAGCGCCAGGCGCCACGTGCTCCACACCTTTGCACACACCCAGAGCGCGCTGATGAAGAAGCGCGTGTCGCAGTACATGTTGAGCAGCGACTGCCGCGTCTGCCACGGCAAGCGCCTGCGCAAGGAATCGCTGTCGGTCAGGTTCGCCGGGCTCGACATTGCGGAGCTGTCGCGGCTGCCGCTCGGTAAACTCGCAGCCATCTTCCGGCCCTTCGCCGAGGGCCGAGGGAAGGCGGCGAAGGACCATAAGGAACATCCCGAGAAGGCCCTGGTCTGCGAGCGCATTGCGCAGGATATGGATGCGCGGCTGTCGGTGCTGCTCGATCTGGGTCTTGGTTACCTGTCACTCGAGCGTGGCACACCGACGTTGTCGCCGGGTGAACTCCAGCGCCTGCGGCTGGCTACTCAAGTTCGCTCGAACCTGTTCGGCGTTGTCTACGTGCTGGACGAGCCGTCGGCAGGCCTGCATCCCGTTGACACCGAGGCGCTGCTCAAGGCACTCGATCGGCTCAAGGCCTCAGGCAACTCCCTGTTCGTCGTCGAGCACGACCTGGCGGTGATGGCACACGCGGATTGGATTGTCGATGTCGGTCCGGCCGCGGGCGTGCACGGTGGTCGCGTTCTTTACAGCGGGCCGCCTGAAGGGCTCTGCGACGTGGCCGAGTCGAAGACCCGCAAGCACCTGTGCGCGACCGAAACCCCGATTGCGCGTAAGCCCCGGTTGGCAAAAGGCTGGCTGAAGCTATCGGGAGTCACGCGTAACAATGTCCACAACCTGGACGTCGCGTTCCCCACTGGCGTCCTGACGACGGTGACTGGTGTCTCGGGGTCAGGCAAATCAAGTCTCGTGAGCCAGGCGCTGGTGGAGCTGGTAGCAGAGCATCTTGGCCACGAGCTGCCGGTGGACGATGAACCGGGTGAGGAACTTGAGCGCGCGGCTATAGTTTCGACCGATGGCCGCATCAGCAGCGGCATGGAACACCTCACACGACTGGTGCGAGTGGACCAAAAGCCGATTGGCCGCACGCCGCGATCGAACCTGGCAACTTATACCGGGTTGTTCGATCACGTGCGCAAGCTGTTCGCCTCTACCAAGGCCGCGAAAGCGCGGCGGTACGACGCCGGACGCTTCTCGTTCAACATGGCGAAGGGACGCTGCGAGACCTGCCTCGGTGAGGGTTTCGTGATGGTGGAGCTGCTGTTCCTGCCCAGCGTCTACGCGCCCTGTCCCACTTGCCATGGCGCGCGGTACAACGTGAAGACACTCGAGATCAAGTATCGCGACAGAAGCGTGGCCGACGTGTTGAGCATGACCGTGGACGATGCGCATGCGTTCTTCGCGGATGAATTAGACATCAGTCGCGCGCTCGGCGTGGTGCGTGATGTTGGCCTCGGCTACTTGCGTCTCGGCCAATCGGCGACCGAGCTGTCCGGAGGCGAAGCGCAGCGCATCAAGCTCGCAACCGAACTGCAGCGCACTCAGCGCGGCACGACGCTTTACGTGTTGGACGAACCGACCACCGGCTTGCACGCCGAGGATGTCGGCACGCTGATGAAGCAACTGGATGGTCTAGTGGAGTCGGGCAACACCGTGATCGTCGTCGAGCACGACATGCGTGTGGTGGCCGCCAGCGACTATGTGATCGACGTCGGTCCTGGCGCCGGAGAAGAAGGCGGGCGGATTGTCGCTTCGGGAACACCAGCCGAGGTGTCCCGAAGCGCCCGAAGCCGCACGGCGCCGTTCCTGGCGAAAGTGGTCGGCGCGAACGCCGCTTAGCCTTCGGCGGCTCGCTCGAGCGCGCCGATGTCGAGCTTTTGCATCTTCAGCATCGCACCGAACACACTGGCGGCCTTATGCGGGTTCGGGTCCATCAGCAGCGTGATGAGAATGGTCGGCACGATCTGCCACGACACGCCGAACTTGTCTTTTAACCAACCGCACTGGTTGGCCTTGGGGTCGCCGCCCTCACCGAGCTTCTGCCAGAAGTCATCCACTTCCTGTTGCGTGTCGCAATGGACGATGAACGAAATGGCTTCGTTGAATTTGAATACCGGCCCGGCGTTGAGGGCGACGAACGGTTGGCCGTCGAGTTCGAAGTCGACGGTCATGATCGAGCCCGGCGTCATCTTGTGAATGTCTTCGCCTGCCTCGGGATAGCGCGCGATGCGATTGACCTTCGAGTTGGGGAAGATGCCGGTGTAGAACTCGGCGGCTTCCTCAGCCTGCGTGTCGAACCAGAGGTTGGGCGAGATCTTGTGCACGTGTGACATGGTGTCCTCCAGTTACGGCAAGTTGGCGGTGCCGGCGTTGCCGCCGGCACCTGGTTCGCCGGTGGCCACGGCTTTGGTGAAGGCGCCAAGCACCTGGAACATTCCGCCTGGCGCTTCCCAGTAGTCGACCTTGTCGGCATCGAAGCGGATCAGCGCGAGGTTCGGATCCTCGAGGCCGTCGGGGAACCAGGTCTTCAATAGCGGCGTGTAGATTTCCTGCATCTTCGGCAAGTTGCGCTCGACGCTGGCACGGCCGGTCATGTGCAGGTAGGAGCTCTTGTCGTCGTTCTGCAGCACCAGCGCCGTGTGCGCGCCCGTCTTGACAAGCTGAGCCTTGGCGCTGCGGGCGTCGGCGAAGAACCACAACGTGCCATCGAACTTGTCGGCGTCCCCCTGCAAGCCCATGGGCCGCGTGCTGAGGATGCCATCCGCGGTCACCGTCGTGAGCATGGCGCTACGGAAGTGCTTGAGCAATTCCCGGATCTTGTTGAGGGCATCGTCGCCCATCAGCTGCTCTTTTTGGTCGGTCGGTTGGTCTTCGAAGTTGGCCATAAGCTCCTCAGTTGTCTGCTCGCCTTGCGGTGCGAGTATCAGTGCATGATTCGTTCCTCCAGGCACAGGCAGCTCGGCTGGAGTTGCGGAACGACGCGGTAACATCGCGGCATGATCGAGGGCGAAGCAAGCCGCACCGCGGAGCGCATGGCCCTCGAGCGCGCCGTGCACCAGGTAGCTGATGCGCCCGTGGTGTTTGCTGACCCGCTCGCGATCGGGATGCTGCGGCCTGAGCAATCGGCGGCGCTGCTGGAACATCCGGAGCGCTTTCGCGGTTCGCCGATCGCCAAGCGGATGCGCGCGATCGTGGTCGCTCGCAGCCGGATCGCCGAAGACGAACTCGCGCGCGCGGCCGCGCGCGGTGTCTCGCAGTACGTGGTGCTGGGAGCCGGGCTTGACACGCTTGCATACCGGAACCCGCACGACGGAGTCCGCGTCTTCGAAGTTGACCAACCCTCTACACAGCGGCTAAAGCACGAGCGGCTCGCGGCCGCCGGCATCGTGGTGCCTGCCTGCCTGACATCGGTGCCGTTCGACTTCACTCGCCAGACGCTGCCCGACGTGCTCGCCACCGCCGGGTTCGACCGCACCAGGCCCGCCGTGTTCGCGTGGCTCGGCGTCGTCATGTACCTGGATCGGCTCGACGTCATCGAGACGCTCCGCTACATTTCCACGCTGCCGACAGGGACGGCCGTGGTGTTCGACTACGCGCTGCCACCCGACGCCACTCGGTGGCCAGTCCGCTGGTTCTATCGGCGCACGCTCAGTAACTTCGCGCGGCAAGGCGAGCCGTGGCTGTCGTTTTACACGCCTGCCGGCCTGCTGATTGACCTGTTACAGCTTGGTTTCACCGAGGTCGAGGACTTGGGCGGCGACGATGTCAACCGCCGGTATCTGGGGTCGCGTCGGGACGGACTGACGGCCAGCGGGGTTGGCAGGATCGTGATAGCGCGCCGAGTTGCAGCGTCTGTTAACGTCAAGCCGCCGCGTGAAGGACGGGGCCGAACCAGCGACGTCGCCCGTTTCATTCAATGAGAGCTGGGTCCGCATCAGATCGGCCTTGAAGCTCTCAGCATCATTATTTTGACATCAAAGCATCATATCGTTAGCATCAGAGCATGCGCACCACCCTGACGTTGGACAAAGACGTCGCTGCCCGCCTCGAGCAGACCGCAAAAAAGCGACGGCTGCCGTTCAAGACGGTGGTCAACGAAGCGCTACGCGCGGGACTCTCGGCCCTCGACACGCCGGCGACGAACGAGGTCTTCCGAACTCGCGGCTTTGATCTGGGGCCGAGCCTGGTCGGCAGCCTGGATGATGTGACTGGCGTGCTGGCGCGGATAGAGGGCGAGGATCACCGGTGATCCTGCTCGACGCCAACCTTCTTCTCTACGCCGCCAACCGGGTGGCGCCCGAACACGAAACCGCGCGCGAGTGGCTTGATGCGCACCTGAGTGGCACAGCGAGGGTGGGACTGCCGTGGCCGTCGCTGCTCGCGTTCGTCCGGCTCGCCAGCAATCCACTTGTCATGCGTCACCCGGTACCGGTAGCGCGCGCGTGGGAACAGGTGGAGCAATGGCTCTCGGCGGGGCCGGCATGGGTGCCGCAACCGACAGCCCGCCACGCCGAGATTCTTCGCGGGTTGTGCGCGGAATCGTGGATGACGTCGCGGTTGGTCCCCGACGCCCACCTGGCGGCCCTGGCGATCGAGCACGGGTTGACCCTGTGCTCGACCGATGGCGACTTCGCGCGGTTCGCAGACCTGGACTGGCTAAACCCGCTGGCTCCTCAGCGATAGGGGGCCCTGCCCCCGATCCCCGATCCCTGATCCCCGATCCCCTTACTTAATCGCGCCCGCGCCGGCCTTCGAGATGATCTCGTCCTGCGCCGCGGTTACGCCGCTCGTGCCGACCGCACCGATGAACTCCGAACCGCGCATGATCGGCACGCCACCGGCGAAGGGGATGCCGTTGGGCACTTCGGTGACCGCCTTCTCCTTTAACTTCGCGCCGTACTCTGCCGTAGTCAGCTTGCTGGCGACGACGGTCGCGGCCTTGCGCGTCGCGATGTCGTACGAGCGCGGGCTCGCGCCGGTCAGGCGCCGCAGCGCGACCGGGATGCCGGCGGCGTCGGTCACGACAATGGTCACGTTCCACTTGTTCTTGCGCGCTTCGGCTTCAGCGGCATCGATCACCTGCACGGCCATTTCATACGTCAGTGCCTGCGGCACCGCGGGAGCGGCAGGCGCCTGCGGAGCTGCTGGTGCGGCCGGTGCCGCGGGGGCCTGGGCCTGTGTGGCGGTGGCACTCATCACGCCCATCAGCAACAGGGCAGGCATCAGTCGAATCGAAGTCAGACGTGTCATGGAAACTCCTCGGGTGATTGTAGCTATTTGAAGTTGCGAATCATCATCGCGTCGCGGCTGAGCGTGCCGCGGGCGATGATGAGCTGCTTACCGTCAACCGACCGGGCGAAGGCGAAAACAACCTGGTCGGCAAAGCGGGTGAGCTGCCGGGGCGGGCCGCCGGACAGCGGCTGCAGCCAGATATTCGAGCGATCGCCGACGTGCGAGTTGTGCAGCAGTGCCTTGCTGTCCGCGGTCCAGTGAATGGTGGCGTACGCGGTGCTCGGCGCAACCTCGAATGTGTGCGTCGGCCGGTCGCCGTCCATCGGCATGACCGCGATCACGAACGCCGACTTTGAGTTCTCCTGGTAATAGAACGCCATTTGGGTGCCGTCCGGTGACACGGCGCCACGAAACGCCCTGGCGGTGAGCATCCGCACCGGCGGCGCGCTGCCGTCGAGTGGCGCCTTCCAGGACTGCTCGATGCCGGTGGCAAGGCTTGCGTAGATGACGGACTTGCCGTCGGGCGTGACGGCCGGGCGCAACCCCGTGCCGGTGTTCGGGATGACACGAGGATTCGCGCCGTCCAGGTCGCTCTGCCAGAGACCGGCGCCCACGCGTTCGAACACGATCGAACGCCCGTCCGGCGTGACGGCGGGATACGCCGTCTCGGAGTCCGAGGTGACCTGTCGCCGCTCCGTGCCATCCGCGTTCATCATCCAGATGCTGGCGAGGCCGCTCTCGACCGATCGGTAAACGATGCGCCCGCCTGGCGCGGCGGCAATGCCCGACAGCCCATCGTAGCGCCCGCCGCTCAACCGCTTGGGCTCCCCACCCTCGAGCGCCATCGTCCAGATGGATGACGTGGAGTCGGCGGCCACGGTCATCATGGTTGATGCGTCCGCGCTGAGGCTGACGGTGCGATAGTCCATCAGGTCGTTGGTGATCCGGCGCTTGCCGGGTTCGCGCGCCGAGACCCACCACACCTGATTGGGACGCCTGGCCACGGCTTCATCGCCGGCCACGACATACAGGCCCTGTCCATCGGGCGCCCACGTCGCCTGACCGATGTCGAGCCACTCGTAGTGCGGAAACGGCACTTCAGTGCCGTCGGTGGCGCGCACCGCAATCAGCGTTGCGTAGCCGGGCGCTTTCGCGCGGCTGATCATGGGACACACAATGGTGGTGCCGTCGGGCGACCACGCCGGCGCCGTGAAGAAGATCGGGACGAACAACTCGGGTGCGCGCCGCGTGGCCAGCGCGCGCGGGTTCGAGCCATCGATGGCGGCCACCATCAACGAGCTGGCACCGGCTTCGGGGAAACCACCACGAAAATAGGCCAACTGGCGGCCGTCGGGTGAAAACACCGGGAAGCTATCGAGTCCGGTCAGTAGCAGCCTGGGCGTGCCGCCGAGTGTGGAGAGGCGATAGAGCGCGCGCTCCGGCCGATCGGGCGACGCCACGACGTAGTAGATCTCGCTGCCATCGGGGGAGAAGTTGGCGCCCCAGTAACCGACCGATGCGGGCGGCACGAGCGCCAGCGTGCTGGCCGTGGCGAGTTGGCGAATCCACAGGCTCTGCAGCCCGTTCTCCGACACGATATACGCGACGTATTTGCCATCGGGGGAAATCACGGCATCAATCACCGTGCCGAGGCTGGTCACGGGCTCGATTGACGCCTTGCCGGTGGCGGTAACGTCCGCGGGTTCGCCGGCGCCGCTCCGCCACCAGAAGGCCGCGGCAGTGGCCAACACCATCACCAACGCGATCGCCACGAGTGCCGCTGTGGGCACTCCGCGCGATCCGCTTACCGCCGGCGACGAGGCGGCCGGGCCGATGCGAGACGATGATTCGAGCGCGCGGGCGACGCCCTTCAAGTCGACCACCAGGTCGCGTGTCGATTGATAGCGTTCGTCGGGATCCTTCGCGAGGCACTTCGAGAGCACCCATCGCAATTCCGCCGGAGCGTCTGGCGCGGCGGTGTCGATTGGCGCCGGCTCGCTGTGAATCACCTTGTGTAATGAGTCGATGGCCGAATCGCCCTTGAAGGCGCGCAGGCCGGTAGCCATCTCGTACAAGACGGCGCCGAGCGAGAAGATGTCGGAGCGGTGATCGACGCTCTTGCCCTGCGCCTGTTCCGGCGAGAGGTAGCCGGCGGTGCCGAGCACCGTGCCCGGGTCGGTAGGCAGGTTCGAGGTACGAGTAGCATCCGCTGCGGGCGCCTGGATCTTGGCCAGGCCGAAGTCGAGAATCTTGACGGCGTCGGCGGTGACGAACAGGTTCTCGGGTTTGATGTCGCGGTGGGTGATGTTCTTGGCGTGCGCGGCGGCCAAGCCCTGGGCGA
Source organism: Acidobacteriota bacterium (assembly GCA_031392125.1). Taxonomy (GTDB): domain Bacteria; phylum Acidobacteriota; class Vicinamibacteria; order Vicinamibacterales; family UBA2999; genus 12-FULL-67-14b. The sequence goes on from JANMUX010000462.1 coordinate 16,325, forward strand.
CCTGCATGGCGTAGTCGATCGCCTTGCGCAACGGCAGCCGCCCGCTGGAAAGGCGGTCGCGCAGCGTTTCGCCGTCCAGCAGTTCCGTCACCACATACGCGACGCCATCCTGGTGGCCGACGTCGTGGATGGCGAGGATGTTCGGATGCGACAGCGCGGCGACGGCACGGCCTTCCTGCTCGAAGCGCGACACGGCGGCTGGATCGGCGGCGAAGCGTTGCGGAAGGACCTTAATGGCGACATCGCGATTGAGACGGGTATCGCGGGCGCGATAGACCTCGCCCATACCGCCACTGCCGAGGCTGGACTGGATTTCGTAGGGACCGAGACGGGTGCCGGCTGCCAAAGACATCAGGAGATGCGAGGATCATACACGCCGGGGTCGATCTGGGTAAGATGACGCGCATGGCCGCAATTACCCTTCAGGTGAACGGCAAGGCTCACACGGTTGACGTCGAGCCTGCCACTCCCCTCCTTTATGTCCTTCGCAACGACCTCGATCTGTCGGGTCCCAAGTTCGGTTGCGGCCTCGGCCAATGCGGCGCGTGCACCGTGCTGATCAAGGGCGAAGCGGTGCGGAGCTGCATTCGGCCCGTGTCGCAGGTGGCCGGCCAGGAGATCACCACGCTCGAGGGCCTGGCGCAGAACGGCAAGCTGCATCCGCTGCAGCAGGCGTGGATTGACGAGCAGGTGCCGCAGTGCGGGTTCTGCCAGAACGGGCAGATTCTCACCGCCAAGGCGCTGCTCGACAAGACGCCGAATCCCACCGACGCCCAGATTCGCGCCGGCATGAACGGCACGCTCTGCCGGTGCATGACGTATTACCGGATCAATGCGGCCATCAAACGCGCCGCTGCGACCCTTCGACGAGCTCAGGGTGGTCCCGAGCAAGGTCGAGGGACCAAGGTGATGGCATGAATCGCCGCGACTTCGTCAAAGCCACCGGATCGCTTGTGGTCGGATTCGCAGCTACTGGTGGAAGCAACCCTTTGGGGTTGCCCGAGCTGTTCGCTCAGGTCGCCGGCCCATACCCTGACCCTGACTTCCTCCAGCTCGACTCCTGGATCGTGATTCGCGCCGACAACACCGCCACATTCTTCGTCGGCAAGACGGATCTCGGCCAGGGCACCGGAACCGCGTTCCGCCAGATCATGTCGGACGAGCTCGACATTGCCTTCGACAAGACCAGCTGCGTAATGGGCAGCACGCACAACACCGTCGATCAGGGTGGATCGGGCGGCTCCGACGCGCTGCAGACCGACGGCTATCCGATGCGACGGGTCGCGGCCGAAGCGCGGCGCGTGTTGCTGGAGATGGCGTCGAAACAACTCGGCGTTCCCGTCTCTCGTCTTGCCGTCAGCGATGGCGTGATCTCGGTGATCGAGGACAACACCACCGGCGTCGGCTCGGTCACCTATGGCGACCTGATTGGTGGCCGCAAGTTCAACGTCACCCTGACCGGCAAGAACACCGACACCACCACAGGCGTTGCCAAACTGAAGCCGGTTGGCGAGATGAAGAACGTCGGCAAGTCGCCGCAGCGTTACGACATTCCGGCCAAGGTGGATGGCTCGCTGAAGTGGGCGGTGGACATGAAGGCGCCGGGCATGGTCCACGCGCGCCACGTGCGGCCGCCGTTTGCCGGCGCGATGCTGGTGAGCATTGACGAAGCGTCGGTGAAGAACATCCCCGGCCTGGTGAAGGTGGTGAGTAAGGGCAACTACCTGGCGGTGGTGTGCGAACGCGAGGAGAACGCCATCCGCGCGGCGCGGCAGCTGAAAGTGGAGTGGAAGAAGCCGACGATTGCGCCCTTCCCCACTTCGGAGAATCTCTTCACCTACATGCGCGGCGCCACGCCGTCATCCACCGGCAAGCCCATAGAGACGGGTAACGTTGATGCGGCGCTGGCGAGTGCCGCCACGGTGATCGAGGCGGAGTACGACGTCCCGTTCCAGGGTCATACCTCTTTCGGTCCCGCGCATGCGATGGCGGATCCGTCGAACGGGCAAATGACCATCTACACCAACGACATGAAGTCGTATGGCATGAGGAACGGCGTCGCCCAGTTCCTGGGCATGCCGCGCGACCAAGTCCGCGTGATCTGGATGGAAGGTCCGCAGGGCTACGGCCGCACGGCGGCCGACGATGC
>JANMUX010000471.1:0-10141 GCA_031392125.1 Acidobacteriota bacterium
CCTCGGTGGCACAGGAAGGGCTGATCCGGGTGTGGGCGGAGGGTAAGACGTAGGAAGAGGGGCGCGGACACCTCTCCCCTTGCGGGGAGAGGGTATGGGTGAGGGGTTCCTCAGCGTTGCGGAGATTTCCGGGGGCGAGTACTGCTTGCCGCGCACGGTAATGCGCGCGTCGCTGCCCGGCGTCTGCGACACCGTGTAGGGCACCCGCTTGGTTTCTTCGGTGACCTCGTTGAACTTGCGGCCCATGAAGCGCTTGATCGAGAAAACCGTGTTCTCGGGGTTGGTCACGGCCTGGCGCTTGGCAACCTGGCCAACGAGGCGGTCGCCATCCTTACCGAAGCCGACCACCGACGGGGTCGTGCGTGCGCCCTCCTGGTTGACGATGACGGTGGGCTGCCCGTTTTCCATGACCGAGACCACTGAATTCGTGGTGCCCAGGTCGATGCCAATCACTCTGCCTTTAGTAGCCATGTTCCTTTGTCCTCCCTCGGACCCGTTCAGTGTCGCTCAAACATGAGTGCATGTCAATAATTTTATATTAGTGCTTAACACTCATACTCAATCTGATGTGGCAACCGCTCAAAGGTTTCGCGCCCGGGCTAGAATCGAGGCGATGTCGGCTTTTTCTTCGAGTTCGATCGACCTCGACCCGGTCGATCTGGCGCAAGACGTCCAACGACTGTTCGAAGACCTGGCGCGCCGCCGGCCCGACCGTCGACATGTAGTGTCCGGTGAGTGCATGCCGGTGGTGGACGTCTTCGAAACCGATCGCAACGTCGAAATCGTGCTCGACTTGCCGGGGGTGGCAGCCGACGCGCTGCGCGTCCTCATCAAGGCCGGCGTCGTGCTGATCGTCGGCGAGAAGGAGCGTTCGGTGCTGTCGCGCGAGACGCCGGCCAGTTTTCATCTCGTCGAGCGCGACTTCGGACGCTTTGCGCGGGCCGTGCGCATTGCCGGCGCCGTTGACGCAGCACACGCCCACGCGCGGTTGGCGCACGGCGAGTTGCGGGTCGTGTTGCCGCGCCGCGAAGAACGACGCGGCCAGGGCGTACTCATCCCCATCGACACCGGCGGGCCCACGGCTCCCGCATGAAACTGCTTTTCATCGGCGACATCGTCGGTCGCCCAGGACGAGATTTGCTGCGCAAGCACTTGAAAGCGTTGGTCGCTGCGCAGGCCGTGGACCTGGTGATCGCCAACGGCGAAAACGCCGCCGGCGGCGCCGGCATCACGCGCGACAACGCCAACGAGATTTTCGCGGCCGGCGTCGACGTCATCACCACTGGCAATCACGTGTGGGACAAGCGCGAGGCGCTGGAGTTCATCGTCACCGAGCCGCGGATGATCAGGCCGGCCAACTATCCGGACGGTACGCCGGGCCTGGGCTCGTACCTGGCCGTCAGTCGCGCGGGTGTGCGCGTCGGTGTCGTCAACGTCATGGGCCGGGTGTTCTTGCATGCGATTGATGACCCGTTCCGAGCGGCGAACCGCGAGATTGCGCGCATGAAGGCCGACGGCGCACAGGTCGTGTTCGTTGACATGCACGCCGAAACCACGTCGGAAAAGGTGGCGCTCGGCTGGTATCTCGACGGCCAGGTGGCCGCCGTCGTCGGCACGCACACGCACGTGCAGACCGCCGACGAGCGCATTCTTCCCGGCGGCACGGCCTGCTTGACCGATGTCGGCATGACCGGTCCGCACGACGGGGTGATTGGCATGGACAAGACCGCCGTGATCGCCCGCTTCGTGACCGGCCTGCCCGGGCGGTTCGAACCGGCGACCGGCGATGCACGGCTGCACGGTGTCACGATTACGACCGATCCTGCGACGGGCCGCGCGACCGCAATCGAACGGGTGGCGGTTACCGAACATCAGCTCCAGGCAATCACCGAACGCGCGACGGCGGCTCACGCGTCATGAGCCGGCTGCCGTTCGATGAAGAGCCGGCGGCACTACCTGAGGTGCCCAAGGTGCCTGAGGTGCCTAAGGTGCTTGGGGTGCCTGGGGTGTCTAAGGGATTGGTGCCAAGCGTGCCCGTGCCGGCCGCCAAGGCTCGCTACGAATTCTCGTCGAAGCTCGTATCGAGCAATCCACCGGGCGAGGCCGGACCGGCGTTGTCGGCTGCGCCGACGCGGCAAGTGCTCACCGTCAGTGAGCTCACCGCGACCATTCGCGACGCGCTCGAGACGAAGTTCCAGAATGTCTGGGTCGAAGGCGAGATCTCCAACGCGCGGCTGTGGAACACCGGTCATCTCTACTTTACGCTGAAAGACAGCTCGTCGCAGATCAAGGGCGTCATCTTCCGCGGGGCGCTGCGGTACCTCAAGTTCAAGCCTGAGGACGGCCTGCGGGTCGTAGCGCGCGGCAAGCTCAGCGTCTATGACGTCAAGGGCGAGTATCAACTGATCTGCGAACACATGGAGCCGCAGGGTTACGGACCCCTGCAGGTCGCGTTCGAACAGCTGAAGAAAAAACTGGCGGCCGAGGGCTTGTTCGAGACCTCGCGCAAGCGTCCGCTACCGGCCCTGCCCCGCCGCATTGGCCTGGTCACTTCGATCGATGGCGCGGCGTTGCGCGACATGGTGCGCGTACTCCGGCGCCGCTATCCCAACGCCCATCTCGTGATTTCACCAACCCGCGTGCAAGGCGAAGGTTCGGCCGGCGAGGTGGCGCGAGCGCTCAAGCTGGTGGCGCGTGTCTCACAGGTGGACGTGATCATCCTCGCGCGCGGCGGCGGCTCGCTCGAGGATCTCTGGGCTTTCAACGAGGAAGTCGTGGCCCGCGCCATTGCCGCGTCACCGGTGCCAGTCATTTCCGGCGTCGGCCACGAAACCGACGTGACGATTGCCGATTTCGTCGCTGACCTGCGCGCGGCTACGCCTTCGGCGGCCGCCGAGCTCGTGGTGCGGCGCAAGGACGAGTTTTTCGCGCACATCGATCGCCTTGGCGAACGGCTCGGCGCCGCGATGGGCAATCGCCTTCGGCGCGTCGAATCGCGGCTGCATTTGCTCGAAGCGCGCAGCGGTTACGCCGGTTTCGCTGGACGCCTGGCCTTTCGCGGGCGTCACGTCTCGGAGCTGGCGTCGGCGGCGCGCCACGGGGTTGGTCAGTCCATCGCGCGACGACTTCGCCGCCACGACCTGCTGCGCCGTTCGCTCGATCAGTTCGACCCGCGCCATCGGCTGGCGGCCATCCGCACGCGGCTGGTCGCGCGTGACGGCCAGCTCGCCGCCGCGGCCCGCCGCCGCATCACGGGGTCGCAAGGCCGGCTTGGCGGCCTGGCCGCGCGGCTCGATGGCCTCAGCCCGCTCGCCGTCCTCGGCCGCGGCTACGCCGTGACCTGGGACGCCGCCCGTACGCGTATCATTCGAGACGCCTCGACACTCCAACCCGGTGACGAGGTAAGCGTCACACTAGCCCGGGGCAGCTTCGAGGCAACCGTCAGGAACACAACCGCGATCCCCGAGCCCTGATCCCTGATCCCTGATCCATGGACCCAACGATTAAAGACTTCGAAGCCGCGATCGCGGAACTCGAGACCATCGTCAAGAAGCTCGAAGACGGCGACCTGGCGCTCGAGAAATCGCTGGAGCTCTACGAGCGCGGCGTGCAGCTCTCGCGGTTCTGCCACTCGCGCCTCGAAGAAGCTGAACGGCGCATCGAAATTGTCAACGAGCGCGGCGAGCTCAAGGCCGCGCCAGCCTCGCTGCGGCTGCCAGACGATGAAGACGAGTCGTGACGTTCGCGGACTACCTCGACACACGGCGCAAGGAAGTGGCTGCGGCACTCGACCGGCACCTGCCTGGCCCACCGTCGGTGCCGTCGGTGGTCGCCGATGCCATGCGGTACAGCCTGATGGCGGGCGGCAAGCGCCTGCGGCCCGTGCTGGTGCTGGCGGGCGCTGAAAGCGTGGCCCAGGCGCTGGGCGGATCCGAAGCGGCGGCGCGCGATGCCGCCATGCCGGCTGCGTGCGCGCTCGAGATGATTCACACCTACTCGCTCATTCACGACGACCTGCCGTCGATGGATGACGACGACCTGCGGCGCGGGCGGCCGACCTCGCATGTGGTGCACGGCGAGGGCATGGCGATTCTTGCCGGCGATGGACTGCAGGCCGAAGCATTCAGCCTGCTGGCGCGCGAACCGCAAGGCCAGCATCCAACCCTGATGACACGCAAGCTGCGCGTGCTGGCGCTGATCGCCGACGCCGCCGGCGCGGCCGGCATGGTTGGCGGACAGGCCATCGACTTGTCCGCGGTGTCACCGCCGCTTGGCCGCGATGCGGTGCCGCTCGATCGCGACGGCCTGCAGGCCATGCACACGCGCAAGACCGGTGCGCTGATTCGCGCCTCGGTCGTGGCAGGCGCAGTCATGGCGGGCGCCGACGATCGGCTGATTGCCTCGGTCGATCGCTACGGACAGGAGATCGGGCTCGCCTTCCAGATTGTCGACGACATCCTCGACGTGGAAGGGGCCGCAGCCACGCTTGGCAAGACCGCCGGCAAGGACCAGGCCGCAGGCAAACCCACCTATCCATCTTTTTTCGGCCTCGCGCAGGCGCGCACGCTCGCTGCCGACTGTCATACCCGCGCGCGCGAGGCGCTCGACCGCGCGGGCCTGCTCGATTCGCGACTCGACGACATTGCGACCTGGATCATCCGGCGTGACAAATAGCGCTTTCACGACTTGGCACTTCCCGCTCCGGCTCGGGCCCCGATGAAGCGCCAGCGACTCGACACGCTGCTCGTTGACAAGGGGCTAGTGGAGTCACGCGAGAAAGCGCGGGCGCTGATCATGGCCGGCCAGGTTGACGTCGATGGTCACGGCGCGGCGAAGGCCGGCACCATGGTGGCGATCGACGCCGATGTGCGGGTCATTGGACCCGATCATCCCTGGGTCAGCCGCGGCGGCGTCAAGCTGGCGGGCGCGCTCACCGCCTTCGGCATCGATGCCACCGGCGCAATTGCCTTGGACGTCGGCGCTTCCACCGGCGGCTTCACCGACGTCTGGCTGCAGCGCGGAGCCACCGGTGTGATCGCACTCGATGTCGGCCACAGCCAGCTCCACTGGCGAATTCGCAGCGATCCGCGCGTGGCGGTGATCGAACACGTCAACGCCCGTCACCTCAAGCCGGGCGACTTGCCCGACCTGGGCGCGCCCATCACGCGCGTCAGCATCGACGTGTCCTTTATCTCGCTGCGGCACATCTTCCCCGTCTTGCCACCGCTGGTGGCGCCGACCGTCGAGATCATCGCGCTGGTGAAGCCGCAGTTCGAAGCCGGCCGCAAGGACGTCGGGCGCGGCGGCCTGGTCAAGGATCCCGCCGTGCATACGCGGGTGATCGAGGCGGTGACGGCCGCGGCGGCTGAAGTAGGATTGAAACGCGCCGGGCTGATGGCATCGCCCATCACCGGGGCGCATGGCAACCAGGAATTCCTGATGCACCTCCAATGCGCATAGGCATCGCCGTCAAGCCTGGGCTCGCCGAGGCCCGCGAGACGCTGGTCGGGGTCGAGCAGTGGTTGCGCGACCACGCCGTCGGTGCGGTCTGGACGCAGGAGGCGCACGACCTGCTGCCGCCAGGCTCGCGCACGGTGGTCACCCGCCAGACCCTGCCGGCCGACTTGAACCTGGTGTTGGTGTTGGGCGGCGACGGCACGCTGCTGGCGCTGGCGAAGGCAATCGCCGAAAGCGGCAGTGACGTCCCCCTGCTCGCGGTGAACTTCGGTTCGCTGGGCTTCCTCACCGAAACGACGCGAGCCGAAATCTACGAGTCGCTCGCCGCGGTCAAGAACGGCCGTGAGTCTCACGATCTCCGCATGATGCTGCGCGCCGTCGCCACGCGCGCCGGCGGCACTGAGACGCATCTGGCGCTCAACGACGTGGTGTTCACGCGCACGGCCTTGTCACGCATGATCGATCTCGAGGTCACGGTGGGCGATCAGTTCGTGACGTCGGTGAAAGCCGACGGGCTGATCGTCGCCAGTCCGACCGGCTCGACCGCCTATAACCTGGCCGCCGGCGGGCCGATTGTGCATCCCGCCATGGACGCCATCGTGCTCACCCCGATCGCACCGCACACGCTGACCAACCGGCCGATCGTCATTCCCGCCGAACGCGAGGTGCGCGTCAAGTCCACCGGCACCAACGCCGGCAATGTCTACGTCACGGTCGACGGCCAGACCGGGTTCGAAATGGCTGAGGGTGACCAGGTGACGGTGTCGAAGGCGGCCCGCCCGCTGCGCCTGGTCCGCGCGTCGGCGCGCAGTTATTTCGAGGTGCTTCGCCAGAAGTTGAAATGGAACGAGCGCTAGCCCGCGCGCAGGCGTAGGGAGAGGGGACTCGGACCGAGTCAAACCCACGACGACCGTGTTACCATCCGTCGTTCCCTGCGACAGCTCAGCTGCTTTGTTGGTTCCTGGAGGTATCCCATGGGTCGTCTTTCGGTTTGGCGGTGCGCGCTCTTCGCACTGTGTGTCACAGCGTTAATCCCCACAAGTTCGGTCGCTCAGACTCCCACCTTTGCCTTGGAAGGCATCGTTACCGATGCCCAGCAGGCGGTGCTGCCGGGCGTCACGGTTACGGTCCAGAACACCGCGACCGGCCTGACCCGCGTCGTCACGACTGGCGACGGCGGCCGTTTCGTCGTCCGGGCACTGCCACCCGAAGGCCGCTACCGGATCCAGGTCGAACTGGCCGGGTTTGCCAGCGAGGTGCGTGAAGGCCTGCGCTTCAACGCCGGCCAGAACGGCGTGCTGAATTTCTCGATGAAGCTGTCGACGGTGCAGGAGACCATCACCGTCGCCGGCGACGCGCCGGTCGTCCAGACCACATCTTCTGAAGTCGCCAGCACGATTGACGGCGCGGCGTTCGAGAACCTGCCGGTCAAGGAGCGCAACTACTTCCGCCTGCTGACGCTCGACTCCAACGTGGTCGCACGCGGTACGGGGTCGAATGCCGTCAACGTCGGCGGCGGCGAAGTGTGGAACTTCGGCACCTATGTCGACGGCACCAACAACCACTCGAAGTGGCTCACGCTGCAGCGCGCGCCGCAGCTTGGCTCGAGCGGATTCGCGATCGAGACCGTCAAGGAAGTCCAGCTGATCACCAACCGGTTCTCGGCGGAATTTGGCGGCCACTCGGCGGGTGTCGCCAGCATGATCACCAAGAGCGGCACCAACGAAGTCTCGGGTTCGGTCTTCGGGATGGCACGTCCGGGCGACCTTGACGCCGCCCCGCCCCTGGCGCCGATTGTCAACGGCGAGAAAGTCAGGGCCAAGTACAACCAGCAGCAGTTTGGCGCCACCGCCGGCGGCCCGCTGGTCAAGGACAAGCTGTTCTACTTCGGCAGCTACGAGCGCCGGCGCGAACGCAGCGAGGTGGTGGTCACCGCGGTCGAAGCGCTCGGCGCGATTGTGCCGACGCCAGCCGACGAGCACCAGGGCCACGCCAAGATTGACTACCGCCTCAACAACACGCAATCGCTCGGCGTCCGCTACAACATGGTGCGCTGGACGAAGGACAACGAGAGCGGCGGCCTCAATCTCGCCGGCACCGGTTTCAACTGGGACAACAACGTTGACACCGTACACGCCACGTTCACCTCGGTAATCTCGGACCGCATGCTGAACGAGGTCCGTAGCCAGTTCTCCCGCTACGTCGATAGCCGAGCCGCCAAGTGCGACTGCGTGTCGATCCAGCGGCAGGGTTACTCGACCTCGGGCGGCAACGATCAGGGCACGTGGGGAGTCCTGCCAGAAAAGACGTTCGACCTGTCGTCAACGATGTCGCTGTGGATGGGGAATCACACGATGAAGGCCGGGGCGTCGTTCACCTACGACGTGACGAAGCAACTGTTCCAGCCGCTGCAGAACGGCCGCTACGTATTCTCGGGCAGCCCGGCGGTGGCACCGACCCCCTTCCAGTTCACGCAGTCGTTTGCGTTGACTCCGGAGGCGCGGCTGATGTTCCCGAAGGCGTACGTGCTGGCCGGCTTCCTCCAGGACGACTGGCGCCTGACCAACCGCCTGACCTTGAACCTGGGCCTGCGCTACGACGTGGAAATCATCAAGGACATTCCGGATTGGCCTGCCGGCACCGATGCCAACAACATCGACCCGCGCGTCGGCTTCGCATGGGACGTCAAGGGCGATCAGAAGTGGGCCGTGCGCGGCGGCTTCGGGCGCTTCACGCAGCAGCACCCCATCTTCACGATCGTCAAGGGCGGCGTCGGCGGCCGCAACGGGCAGGTCACGATCAACCTGACACCGGCCAGCCCGCTGTTCCCGACGTTCCCGGCCGTGCTCTCCGCGTTCCCCCCGGGCGCGGTGCTGCCGGCGCGTGACATCCAGGAGATCTCACCCGATCTCGAGAACGAGTACGCGTGGCAGACCAACCTCGGCGTGCAGCGGCAGCTCGGCTCGCGGACCAGCATCGCGATCGACGCCAACATCAATCGCGGAATGAAGCACGGCTTTCTCGACATGAACGCGGCGCGGCCGCTGCCGAAAGCCGAACTGAATGCTTTGCTGGCCGCCAACCCCAACGCCGTCGTGCGCACGCAGGCACAGGCCGACGCGACCCGGCCGATTACGCCTGGGCCAAACGGCTTCCGCCGAATGGACCTGCTGACCAACGAGGGCCGCTCCTGGTACCAGGGGGTGCGCGTGGCGCTGCAGCACCGCACGACGCCGGTTTCGCTGTCGGTTTCTTACACGCGCTCGAAAGCTGAGGACCGCCTGAACCACTGGTTCTCGCCAGAGAACAGCTTCGATCCGGAATCAGATCGCGGCCCGACGGGCGCCGACACCCCGCACAACCTGGTCACCAGCGTGACCTGGAACATCCCGGGCAGCGGTCCGGTGCTGAGCGGCTGGCGCCTGAGCACGGTGACGCACCACCAGAGCGGCGCGGCCTACACGATCCGCTACGCCGGCGACCCCACCGGGTCGGGCTTTAACTCTGGTTGCAACGCGCGTGGTTGCCAGGCTGCCACGCCGAACGGTCGCAACACCGAACGCGGCATGTTCATCAACTACGGCGACCTGACGCTCGCGCGCGTCTTCAACCTCGGATCCGACCGCATCGAGATCCGTGCTGACGCCTTCAACGTGCTGAACAACCAGAACCTGATCGCCGACGGTTACATCAACCTGGTAGGCAATGCGCGGTTCGGCCAGCATACGGGCGGCAGTGCCGTGTTCCCAGGCCGGCAATTCCAGTTCGCTCTGACGTATCGTTTCTAAGCAAACCGCTCGCGGCCACGGGCACCATGCCCGTGGCCGTCGCCTTCCGGATCCATGAATATGACCAGACGACATGCTGTAATGGCGGCCCTGTTGACGGGCCTGATGACCCTTGGCGTGGTGGTGACCGCGCAGACCGGGACCGTCCGGGTCCGGGTGCAGACCGAACTCGGAGACATCGTGATTGAAGTGGATGGGACCAAGGCGCCGGCGACGGCGGCCAATTTCCTGCGCTATGTGGACGCCGGCCATTTCGACGGTGGCGAGTGGCATCGCACAGTGAAGATGGACAACCAGCCTGAGAGCACGATCAAGATCGAGGTGATCCAGGCCGGCGTCAACCCCGCGCGCGCCAAGGACGGCTTTGCCGCCATCGCGCTTGAGCGCACGAACAAGACGGGCCTGCTGCACAAGGATGGCGTCGTGTCGATGGCACGGGGCGGACCCGATAGCGCCACCTCCGGGTGGTTCATCTGCATCAACGACCAGCCGTCGCTTGACTTCGGCGGCATGCGTAATCCCGATGGCCAGGGCTTTGCCGCGTTTGGCCGCGTGGTCTCGGGCATGGACGTGGTGCGAAAGATTCAAGCCGCCCCTTCGTCGGCCACGCGCGTGACCAACGCCGAAGCGCAGCGGCTGACGCCGCCGATCAAGATTGCCAAAGTCGCACGTGTTCCGTAGCCGGTCCCGCCTGTGACCCGTACGGCCCTGATCGCCACGGCGGCACTCGGCGGTGCCGCGGTGTTCGCGTTCCAGTTGTGGCGAACCGACCTGTCGTTGCGAGAGCTGATTAGTCCGGCGCCGCCCTTCGACCTGCAGGATGCGCTGGCCGAGGGGGGGGGCGGGCCCCCCCCCCGCCCCCCAGACCGGGTGGGGCCCCACCCAAATTTGGCCGG
>JANMUX010000489.1:0-2478 GCA_031392125.1 Acidobacteriota bacterium
GTTCCTTCTTGTCGGGCGTAAAGGTGAGCGTCGTCTCGTGCGTGGTGTCCAGCTTGCCTTCGGTCTTCTCCGCCATGCCGGCGACGGTGCCGCCGATGTACTCGGCTTTCCTGCCATCCACGGCGAGCAGTGCGCCCTGGCTGACAAACACCGCGATCATTGCGACGGCGACGGAGCGCGATGCGAGCGTCATGTGTGAGGACCCCTCTCGTGTCTTTTGTTTAAGGAAGGTCGATCGGAATCGACCAGCCCGGCTATTCTAGGCTTGAACCGGCTGACACCCTAACTGACACCCTAACGGATCGAAGCGGGCGGATGGGCTGGACGCTAACGGATTGATTTCCTTAGTCTTTCGTCCGCTCACGTCCGCCCAGATCCCCCCTTCGTTAACACGGAATTAACACGCCAGAAACTACCGCGAAACCCCCGCCGCGTACGCTGATGTCTATGTTGCTGTTACCCATTCGTTACGTCGCGCCTTTCGTCGTCCTGCTGTTCACGCTTGCCGCCTGTGGCGGCGGCTCTTCGTCCAGCGGCACGACCCCCTCCGGCGCCACGGCGCTCGTGACGCTCGACGGGTCCAGCACGGTATTTCCGATCAGCGAGGCGGTCGCCGAGGAGTTCCAGAAGAGCACCCAGAACGTAAACGTCACGGTCGGCATTTCGGGCACCGGTGGCGGCTTCCAGAAGTTCTGCCGGGGCGAGATCGACATTGCGGACGCGTCGCGGCCCATCAGCGCCAGCGAGGTCGAGGCCTGCACCAAAACGGGCGTCGAGTTTATCGAGATGCCGGTGGCCTATGACGGCATTGCGATCGCGGTCAACCCGAAGGCCGTTTGGGCCGACAAGATTACCGTGGCCGAGTTGAAGACCTTGTTCGCCCCTGAGGCGCAAGGCAAGGTCAAGAAATGGAACCAGATTCGCGCCTCGTGGCCCGACCGCGAAATCCACCTGTTCGGAGCCGGCGTCGACTCGGGAACCTACGATTACTTCACCGAAGCCATCATGGGCAAGGCCAAGGCCAGCCGCGGCGACTTCACGTCGAGTGAAGACGACAACGTGCTGGTGCAGGGCATCAGCAGCGACGAGCTCGCTCTCGGCTTCCTGCCTTACGCCTACTACGAAGAGAACGCCGCCCGGCTGAAGCTCGTGCCGGTGGACGATGAGAAGGCCGACAACGGCGCGGGCGCCATGCTGCCGTCGCCCGAATCGATCAAGACCGGCACCTACCAGCCGCTGTCGCGGCCGGTGTTCATTTACGTCTCGAAGAAGGCTGCCGAGCGCGCAGAAGTGCAGAAGTTCGTTGAGTTCTACATGAAGAACGCTGAAACGCTCGTGCGCGAAGTGAACTACGTGGGCCTCGGCGAAGAAATCTACGGCATGGTCAGTGATCGCTTTGCCAAGCGCCACACCGGTTCGGTGTTCTCGGGACAGAACACCGTCGGCGTCACCATCGACCAGCTGCTCAACAAGGAACGCGCGCAGTAGCGCGGTAGTCATGACGACCCGGACGCTCGAATGGATCATCGAGCGGGCGCTGTTCCTCTGCGCAGCGCTCTCAGTGCTCACGACCGCCGGCATCATTGCCGTGCTCGCGCTCGAAACCTTCGAGTTTCTGCGCGAGGTGCCGGTGCTCGACTTCCTGACCGGCACCGAGTGGACGCCGCTGTTCTCGAACCGCCAGTTCGGCGTGCTGCCGCTCGTGGTCGGCACCATGCTGGTCTCGACCATTGCGATGGTGGTCGCCCTGCCGATGGGCCTGCTTTCCGCGATCTATCTGAGCGAGTACTCGCCAAGCGGGTTCCGAAGGGTGGTCAAGCCGGTTCTTGAGATCCTGGCAGGCGTGCCGACGGTGGTCTACGGCTACTTCGCGCTCACCTTTGTCACGCCGCTGCTCCAGCAGGTTTTCCCGACGCTGTCCGGGTTTAACGCGCTGAGCCCCGGCCTGGTGATGGGCCTGATGATCCTGCCACTGGTGTCGTCGCTGTCTGAAGACGCGATGCGGGCGGTGCCGCAAGGCCTGCGCGAGGGGTCCTATGCGCTCGGCGCGACGCGCATGCAGACCGCACTGAAGGTGGTCGTCCCCGCCGCGTTCTCGGGCATTACCGCCGCCTTCATTCTCGGGGTGTCGCGCGCGATTGGCGAGACCATGATTGTGGCCATTGCGGCGGGCCAGCAGCCGCGGCTGACCGGCAATCCATTCGTGCCGATCGAAACCATGACTGCCTACATCGTCCAGGTGTCGCTCGGCGACACGCCGCAGGGGACGCTCGAGTACCGCACCATTTTTGCCGTCGGCATGCTGTTGTTCATCATGACGTTCAGCCTCAACCTGATCAGCACGTGGCTGCGCGAACGCTTCCGCGAGGAGTACGCATGAGGAAGCACGCCGACCTGATCTTCCAGCTGGTCTCGCTCAGTGCGCTGCTCGTGGCCCTCGCGGCGCTCGCCGCGTTGGTCTTCGACATCGTATCGGAC
>JANMUX010000496.1:0-5234 GCA_031392125.1 Acidobacteriota bacterium
TTCCGAGTTGGTCGAGCGTGGCGTCGATCTGGGAGCGTCGCCTCGCGCCATCATTTGCTGGAGCCGGTTGGCCAAGGTGTGGGCGCTGCTTCAGCGCCGGCGCGCCGAGGTGTATCCCGAAGACATCCAGGACCTCGCGCCATTCGTGCTCGGTCATCGCATCTGGCTGGGTCCGCACGCGGCGGCGCATGGCTTGACAGCGGAGGCCGTCATCCGCGACGTTATCGAGCAGGTGCCGGTGCCATGAGAGCCGTGTTCATTGTCGTCACGGTGCTGGCGGTTCTGTTGCCAGGAGGGCTTCACGTTAGTATCGCCCGCGCCGCCGCTGCTGACGGCCAGGAGCCGGGCGGGGTTGACCCCATTCGCTGCTGGTGGCAATCGAGTGCCGGCGCGGTGACCATCGGCGAGAGTTTCAACGTGGTGCTGACCTGCGCTGTGATCGAAACCGCATCGATGCAGGTGGTGGCCGACGAGTCGCGGCTCGGGGTCGCCTCGATCCAGATGGCGCCGTTCGAGATCCTGGGCGGCTCGCATCCTGCCGACGCGCATCGGCTGCAGCGCCGCTTCTTCCAGTATCACTACCAGTTGCGGCTGATCAGCGCCGACGCGATCGGCCTGGACGTGAACGTGCCCGCGCTGACGATCCCGTACCGGGTGCACAGCCGCGTTGGCGCGGCCGCCTCGCTCGAGGGTCGCGACCTCAGCTACCTGATGCCGGCGCTGCCCATCAAGGTGCTGTCGATGGTGCCGGCCGGCGCCGCCGACATTCGTGACAGCTCCGATGCCAGCCTGGGCGCGGTCGAGTCGCTTCGCTTCCGCAGCAGCATGTTCGAGATTCTCGCAGTGGCGCTCGGTGCGATGGCCGCCGTCATGGCCGTCCTGGCGCTGGTGCCGCTGGCTCGCGGTACCCGCAAGCCCGGAGCAGCCGCCAGCGACCGCCTGCCCGACCGGGCGATCGCTGCACGCGCGTCGCAGGAACTGGCCGAGGTGCAGGCGGTGGCGACGATGGACGGCTGGACCGACACTACGGTGGCCCGCGCCCTCGCCGCGATTCGGGTGATCGCCGCCATGGTGATTCGGCGCCCGATCAGCGAGAAGATGTTGACCGCGAACGCGGCCGTGCCGGAAGGGCGCCTGGCGGTCTCGCACGGCCGTATCAAGACAATGAGGGCCTCGGTCTCGAGCGCGGTGACCGCCACTGACGTGGCGCTGGCGGGCTCCCGGCTCGATGATTCGGTGCCGCTTTCGCATCGCCACCAGCTCGAAGGGCTGCAATCGGCCCTGGCCGAGATGAGCGCGGCGCTCTATCGCCCGGCGCCGGTGCGCGATGCGGCGACGTTGAACGAGGCGGTCCGTCACGCTCGTGAAGTGGCCATGGACTTGCGACGCGAGCGCAACGGCTGGAGGACGTGGTGGTCGGCGCGCTGATCGCGGTGGCCCCAGGCGGCCGCCGCCGAGTGGGCGGTGTTCGACTTCGGCGGCTTGCAGTTCTGGCGCCGGGACACCGGCCGCCTTGCGCTGCTGGCTGTGGTGGGCTCGGCTCTGGTGTTGCTGTTGATTCGCACCGCCATGACACGCCAGCCGGGGCGCCATCAGCTGGTCTTGCCCGCGCTGCTGCGATCGCTCCCGGGCTCGCGCCTGGCCTGGACGCGACACCTGCCAGTGGTGCTCTTCGTGGCCGCGCTGCCGTTTGCCGTGCTCGCCGTTGCCGACCCGTACTCATCGTTGGTGATCGAGAACGTGACCTATCCGGGCCGCCGCATCAGCCTGATGATCGATGCCTCCGACAGCATGCAGACATCGTTCAAGGCCGCCACGCTCAACACCCGCAACGAGGTGCAACCCGCGTTCTTCACGACGGTCGCCGCCGCCGAACGGTTCGTCCAGTTGCGGCGCAAGGGCCGCCACCGCGACTTGATGGCGCTGGTGGAGTTCGGCAGCCGCGCGTATGTGATCACGCCGTTCACCAGCGACTACGACAACCTGCTCTTGAGCATGGCGTTGATCGGCGATCCGGTCGAGTTCTCGCAGTTCCCTGAGTCGGGCACGGTGATCGCCAGCGCGCTCGAAGAGAGCATCGAGATTTTCAAGGCCTTTAATTTCCTCGAGGCGTCCGGCAATCTCATGGTGATCTTCACCGACGGCGAAGACACCACGTCGATTGTCCACGGCCGCAGCCTCGACGACATCCTGAAGAGTGCCGTCGACAACGAGATCCCGTTGTTCTTCGTCCGCACCAACTACAACAAGGAATTCGGTGACGGCATTCCCGACGTGCAGTGGAAGGCCGCGGTCGAGAAGACGGGCGGACGTTATTACGTCGCCAAGAACGAAGCCACCCTGCTCGCGGCAGTCGAGGACATCGATCGCGAAGCAGTGGGTACCATCGAAACGCGGCAGTACTCGAGCCAGCAGGCTCGCTTCAGCCTGTTCGCGCTGGCCGCTGCCGCGCTGTGGACGTCGGCGGCCGGCCTCAAGCTCGCAACACCCTGGTTTGGAAAGTTGCCATGATCAATAAAACCGTCATCGTCCGCTTGTTCACTGCGGTGGCCCTGGTCGCCGCCGCGTGGCTCTCGTGGTCCGAAGCCAGGCTGGCTGCGCGCGTCGCCGACGCCCGGCAGCAAATGGCCACACTGCAGTTCGACACAAGCGACGAGCTGTCGCCGTCGGCGTCGGTGTCGGACTATCTACCGGGAGATCAGGGGAGCTTGTCGGGCCAGGTTCGACGCATTCGCGCCACGGTCGCCTATTGGTCGGGCGGGTACGACCAGGTAATTGAAGCGCCCACCGAAGAAGTGGATGCGGACGTCCTGCTGACGGCTGCGAATGCTGCCTTCCGCGCGAGCGAACGCGACCGCCGGGCGCCGCAGGCCGAGCAGGTCCAGCGGCTCGACGGCGTTCTCCAGGCCTATGCCTCGGTGCTCAAGGCATCGCCACGACACGCCGACGCGGCTTACAACTACGAGTACGTCTCGCGCGTGCGCGACCAGGTGGCATCGCGCGTGCCTGGCAAGACTCCCGCGGCCCCCGCAAGTTCGTCGGCGCGTTCCACTTCGGCAGGCCCAGTGCGAAGCGGCGACCTGCCCGACGGCAACACCATCCACGGCCAGCCAGGCGGACCGCCGCCCGAGGCGAAGGCCGAGGAGTTCCAGGTGATTGCGCCCATGGAGTACGGGGACCGCGAGGCCCAGCCAGAAGCGACGCCGGGCGGCAAGATTCAGCGAAAAGGCTAGGCCGTTCGTGCCCGAGGGACTGCAATTTGGCGCGCCACACTTCTTGTGGCTGCTGACCGCGCCGGCCTTTCTGCTGGTGGCCTGGTGCTGGCGTGTCGGGCGCCGGTGGGCAGACCTTCGCCGCCTGCGCCAGCATCGCTCGACGCCGGTGCGCGAACGGTTTGGCATGGCCGGCGATTTGCCCTTCTGGTTGTGCCTGATCCTGGCAGCCAGCAGCGTGATCGTAGCGCTCGCGCGTCCCCAGGGCGTGACTACGGTCGTCGGGCGCGCGGGGGTCGACATCGTCGTGCTGCAGGATGGTTCGGCGTCGATGCACGTCACCGATGTGATCGGCAACCGCTGGCAGCGGGCCATGACGTTTCTGCGCCTGCTGGGCGACTCGCTCAGCTGGAAAGACGATCGCCTTGCACTGACGGTCTTCGCGCACATCGCCACGCCGCAGATCCGGCTCACCAACGACCCCAACACCGTGTTCTTCTTCCTCGATCACCTGCACGGC
Organism: Acidobacteriota bacterium; assembly: GCA_031392125.1. Lineage (GTDB taxonomy): Bacteria > Acidobacteriota > Vicinamibacteria > Vicinamibacterales > UBA2999 > 12-FULL-67-14b. Next base: position 3,733 of record JANMUX010000496.1, read on the forward strand.
CGTCCGCCGTTCCGCCTTGAAGACGACACCACGTGGGACACCAACCTGGAGCAGGGGATTGCCTGGGGCCTGCGCCTGATTGAGAAAGACCGCGAGATTCATGGCCCGTCGCCCAACGCGAAACTGTTCGTGATGCTCTCTGACGGCGAGGCGTGGAGCGGCGAAGTGGCGCGCTCGATCGAGTTGGCCGGCCAGGCGCAGGTGCCCCTCCACGTAATCGGTGTCGGCACGCTGTCGGGCGGGATGCTGCCGGACAGCATGAATAGCGACGGGACGAAAGAGCCGTCGCCGGGACGCTCGCGGCTGGATCGGCCGTCGCTGCAGCGCATTGCCGCGGCAGGGGGCGGGCAGTACTACGAGCTCGATCGTGATCCCGATCGCGAGATTGCCAACGCCATCATCGATGCCGGACGCCGGCAGTCGCCGACAACGACGGAAGAAGGGCAAGTGCAAGAGTTGTACTGGCGCTTCCTCGCGGCCGGCTTGGCGTTTGCGGCTGGTGGAACGGTGTTCCTGCGTGAACGCGCCGAGCTCAGCATGCAACTGGCGGCGGCGCTGGCGACTGCCATCGCGCTGTCGTCGCTACTCTGGTAACCGCCGTCCCGAGGCGCGCAACTTCTGGACCGAGGCGCCGGCATCGTGGAACTGCCGGATCACGCAAAGGTTCTGCTCCTCCGCCATCGGCGGCCATCCTGGCACGCCGCTCTCCGAGGTATCATTCCGGCCCATGAGCCGACGGTTCACTTTGTTCGCCGCCTGCGCGGTGGTCGTATCCGTGGTGATGGCAGGCGCGCAGTCGCGCCAGTACCGGGCCCGCCTCTCGCCCGTGCCGCTCGATGTCGCCATGCAGGCCACCATTGCCGGCTCCGGCACCGTGACGGCGACGCTGGCCGGCACCACCCTGACGCTGACGGGAAGTTACGCCGGCCTCAAGACCGCATCGACCGTGGCGCGCGTGCATCGCGGCCCGAGGACGGCCATGCGCGGTCCCGCCATCGCTGAGCTCAAGATCACGCCCGGCACGAGCGGCACCGTCAACGGAACTATCGAGTTGACCAAGGATCAAGTGGACGACTTGACGAACGGACGGCTCTACATCCAACTGCACAGCGAGAAGGCGCCCGAGGGAAACCTCTGGGGCTGGCTCCTCATTCAAGAGGGCAAGAAATGAAGACGTGGATTAGTTGTGCCGTCCTGGTGCTGGTCTCGGGCGCCCACCTCGCGCTCACCGCCGTGGCCCCCTTCGCCAAAGTTACCTCTGGCCAGGCAGCGCCGGCGCCGGTCTACACCGCCGCCCAGGCGGCCGCGGGCCAGGCCTCGTATCAAGCCAACTGCGCAAGTTGCCATCAGGCGACCCTGGTCGGCCAGAACGAAGCGCCGGCATTGGCGGGTGCGAACTTCATGACCACCTGGCGCGGCCGGACGACGAAGGATTTGGTCGAGTACATGGCGGCGACCATGCCGCCAGGCCGGCCAAGCCTTGGTGAAGCCGAATACCTCAA
>JANMUX010000029.1:0-2745 GCA_031392125.1 Acidobacteriota bacterium
TGCCGGAGCGGCTGGAACTGCCCGACCTGATCACCGATCAGTCCTTCATTGGTGATGGCTATGGCATCCCAACTGAAGCCGGGCTCGAGGCGATCGCGCTGGTCGCGCAGTCAGAGGCAGTTCTGCTGGACCCCTGCTACACGTCCAAGGGCATGGCGGCGCTGGTGCACCACGTGCGCAGTGGCGAGCTGCGCGCCGACGATACGGTGGTCTTCCTGCACACCGGCGGGATGCCGGCGCTGTTCACAGATGGGTTCGTCGACGCGTTCACTCGCCGTCGCGACTGAAACGCTCGGAGACGACCGCTGTTTCCATCGCGGCGCCCTGCAGCATGAACGACGACACAAGGCTGATGGCGCGCATCCAGTCGGACTCGAGTTCCTGGCTCCACGAGTCCCCAGATTGGTCCCTCAACGCCGCAATCAGGGCTTGGCGGACGACGAAGTAGTGATGGGGCTGCGCGCCAAAAGCGAGGTGCTGCGCACCAAGGTCGCGTAGCAAACGATCGAGTTTCTCGGTATCTGAAAGACTGTTGACCACCATCGAGAGCGCGGCATCGAAGTGGGCCTGCAGACTAGTGAGGTCGGCCGGAAACAGCGGCCGCAACTTCGGCTCCAGCTCGAAGAGCTGAGCATAAAACGAGGCGGCGAGGGCCACCGGCTGCGCGACAACCTGCTGGTGGCTACGTTGTACTCGTTCGATCGATTCCTGCTGCATCGATCTGCATCGTACAACGAACCTCGTCCATTGAGCACGCCGACGTTGGCTACAGCTCAGGGATGAGAGCTAACGCGGATTGGGAGTGAAGGTCGGAATTGGTTCTAGCCACCGGCGGGGAACTTGCTGGTTCGCGGCCGCCCGCTCCAATTTTTCCCACTGCCGCTCGAGGCCGGCGAGTGCCTGCTGCGTGCCGAAGAGTGTTTTATCGGCGGCCTTCTTGTCACTGGCTGAACGTCCGGCATCTGCAACGACGGTTTCGAGTGTCGCAATCAACGCCTGCGTCTTCTCGATTTGCGTTCGAAGCGACGCCGCCTCGCGGCGATACGTTTGTTCGTACGGACCAGTTTCCCTGGTCAGGGAGCCGGCGACGCTGTTCGACACCATCTCCTCGGCGCTGACACACCGCCCCTTGCTCTTGCTCATGTAGCACGATGACTCGGCCGGCGAGGCGCCGGCCGGAGCGACGATCGCTGATGGATCCAAATCGGCGTTCGACAACATTTTCACGGCCTTCTTCGCGTCGGCGTTTCGCGCTTCCTGTTGCCGGGCGAGGTCACCGAGCGACTGCGCGGCAGCCGGCGCCGCCGTCAACGACACTGCGATGGCGACGTTGACGATGCGGAGGCCGAACATTACTGCGACTCCATCCACCCCGAGATGATGTTCGTATACGTCGGCGGACCACCGGGGGAGGTTATCGCGATGCCGCCAAGCGAACCGTTATAGGTCACGACCATGCTGCCGGTGGCGTTATTGGAGCTCAGCGTCGACGCATTCCTGCGGCCGTTCGGATTGGTGCTCGCGTTCCAAGCGTTGGTAGCGCTGTCGCGATTCTCAACCATGACGCGGCCCTGGAATTCCGAGTTGCCCTGAATCGACATCTGCTCGCGTACCATGATCTGGCCGTCCATGTCGGTCGGGTCGTCGGCGTCGGCGCTGCCCAACATCTCGAAGTCGCCGTTGGTCACGAACTGGATTTTCGAGTCGTTCGCGGGCTTGAACTTGCCGTTGCCGTTAATCTTGATCGAGCCTTCCGCGATGATCGAGATCGCGGTGGCGCTGGACGCCGACTTGCCGGTGCCGTGAATTGAAACGCTGCCCTCCACGTAGTAAGTCGCCTGGTTAGGGGCGGGGGCCGAGGGCATCGACCCCGATGCGCTCCACATTCCGCCACTGTAGCTCCAACCGCTTGGGCACGCGAGGGCGCCTTTGCCGGTGCAGGCCACCCACGAGCCGCCGCTCTTGACTTGAATCGTGCCGGTGCTCGTCAACTTGTGAGTGGCAATGCCAAGGTAGTCTGACGCCTTGATTTCTGGAACCGGAATGGCCGGCATGCCGCCCGCCAGCAGGCCATCCGCATCGATCCCTGAGGCGACCGTTCCACTCGCGGTAACGTTGCCGTTGGCGTGTGACGAGCCGCCGCCCGTGATGTTGCCGTTGGCGTGGACGTTACCCTGCGATCCCAGGACGTTCATGTTGCCGGTCATGTTGAGATCGCCGTTGACGAGAATCGCGGGATTGATGGTCGTGACGACCGGAAGGGCAAGGGTCGTAAAGCGCGACAGGATGCGACCAACTGTCACGGTCGTGCCGCGTGGGCCGGTTGCGGTGGCGAGTACGACCATCCTGGCGTTGGTGTCCACATCCGGATCGCCATTCTCTGGGACGGCGGCGACCGGTGGAACAGCGGCCGGGTCGGCAGGCAAGCCCATGGCGGCGAGCTGGGCCGGGGTGAGAGCGCCCCCGTATAGCTGTGGATCGTCATCGTCCAAAAGTTCAAAGGTGTACGAATAGTCGGCGTTGAGATCGATCGGACCGTTGCCGATATTCGGAATCGTCTTGGTGGCGATCAGGTCCGTTGTGGTATCACCAATGATCTGCTCCACCGCGCGGTTCAGGCCGGCCTCGGCCGCGGCGCGCGCGCCGGCGTAGTAGGTTTCGTTGTGCGCCATGGCGATCTCGGTCTGGCCGTTCAAGGTCTGTCCGGTCGTGAGGCCGGCCATCACAGCCAGCAGCAACAGCACG
>JANMUX010000009.1:0-45803 GCA_031392125.1 Acidobacteriota bacterium
CGCCGAAGGCCTGAAGGGTGTTCGCACGCCGATACTCTTCATCGCCGGCAGCGCGGACGACGTCTCGGGGTACGAGAAAGGGACGCGCGCGATCTACCAGGGCGCCGTGAACGCCGACCGGCACTTGCTCACGTTCGTCAATGCCAATCACAATGCCGCCGCTCCCATGCCGGCACCGCTCGAGACCTACCGCGCCTCAGGTACCGCTGCGCCGGCGTTTTCGCACTATGCCGATGCCGTGTGGGACACCGCACGCATGAACAACATCTTCCACCATTTCGCCACGGCGTACTTCGGCCTGCACTTGAAGGGCGAGCACGACAAGCAGGCGTATTTCGAGGTGGTGCCGGCCGGGAAGGATGCGGTGTATTCGATGGACCGCGACGGCAAGCCGACCGCGACGCACACCTATTGGAAGGGTTTCAAGCGTGGTACGGCGGTGGGCCTGGTCCTCGAGCGGGCGAAACCTCAGTAATCGAGACAGCGACTAGCCACCGCACTAGCGAAGCGCCAGACGATCCACGATCACCCGTGCCATGCGCTCTGCCGCGCCAGGCACGATGCTGAAGTACAACTCCGGTTCGATCAACTCGAGCTCCATCAGCAGGGGCCCGCGCGCGCTATCGACGAGGTCCACTCGCGCGTAGGCGCACGAGGCCGGCACCTGCGCCATGACCGAATCGGCAAATGCCAGCAGGGCGGCGGACGGCGCGATGGGTTCGGTGCTGCCGCCAAAGTCTTTCTGCACGCGGAAGTCGCCATCCCTCGGCTGCTTGATGGCGGCGTGGCTGAACTGTCCGCCGGCGTAGACCAGTGACACCTCGCCACGCTCGCCTACCTCGGGGATGAACTCCTGCACGATACCGCCCGACGCCCGCGCCGGCGCCAGGTCTTCATCCGAAGGCAGTGAGGTGTTCGTGATCAGGAACGTGCCGTGCGCGGTGGCGCCAATGCGCGGCTTGAGCACGGCTTGCGCCCAACCCTCCTCACGCAGAACCGCTTCGAGCGCGGCGGCATCGGGCTTGTCGAGCCAACGGCTCCTCGGAATGGCAATGCCCGCGGCCGCGAGGCCTTTCAGGTAGATCTTGTCGATGTTGGCGCGAGCGACCTCTGGGGGATTCAGCAGCGGCCGCCCCGAATCGGCCATCGCCTCCAGCCACGCCGCAAACATCGTCGGGACGCGGTGATAGTCCCAGGTCGATCGCAGCACGACTGGGTCGGCGGCCAGGTGCGTCTCGGGGTCGATATCGGTCCACGGCTCGGGCTCGACGCGGTAGCCGAGCGCGGTCAGCGCATCGGCGAGCGGCTGGTCGTCGGCCGTGATGAAGGGCTGGTGGGCGCAGGTCGCGAAGACAACAACGTTCACGCCCAGAAGTTTACAGCCGGAACAGCCGGTTGAACTTCACCACGAAGGCGCGGTTGCGCAGCGACACCACGTTGGGCCTCGGCTCAGTGTCGAAGTCGTCGGTATAAACGACGAACAGTTCGCTGCCGGGACGATACTCCCATCGGAAGCGCACGTTGCTGCCCATCGAGCTGCCGGCGGAGTTGTACTGCAAGATGCCGCTGACGAACATTCGCGGCGTGATCGTGTAGGTGGCGCGCGTGCGCACGACCTTGGCGGTGAACGAACCCTGCACCAGGTCAACCCAGTTGACCGACAGGCTGGGCTCGAGCGACACCTGCGGTGTGACCTGGATGCGCGCGCTGTTGAGCGACAGCGTGTGACGATCGCCGTTGTAGAACGGCCCGGTCTCGTAGACGGCTTCGCCCGACACTCGACGCTGCTGGCCCGCGATGTAGCCAATGCGGGTGGTGTGAAAATCGTAGCTGCCGACTGGCAGGGTGACGCCCGTGGCGATCGCGAACGGCCGCACCAGGCGCTCGAAGCTGTCGGTATACGCGACACTGAGCAGGTCGCTGTTGGTGAACTCGGTTTCGAACCGGCCCACACCTTCGCGCGTATCCAGGCGATCCTGGTTGTTGGTCGTGTAGTTCTGGCTCGCCGGGCTCGTGTTGCGGCGCACGTTCCGAAGGCCGCCCGGACGGGCGGCATACCGCAGCTGGCCGAAGTTGCGCCGCATGTCGGTGCGACGCAGGAAACCGACCTCGGGCAGGAAGTTCGGCTCGACCACCAGGCGTTCGGCCTGCAGGCCGACCTTGTCGGAGTTGTAGTCGAAGAAGCCGCGATAGCTCAGGTTGTTGCCCTCGCGCCCGTTGGTGCGGGTAGCGGCCAGGTAGGCGTCGAAGCGGAGGTTCTGGAAGAACGACAGTGCCGTATCGATGCCGAAGCCGTCGTTCGAGCCAATGCGGCCAGGCGTGGCGGTGCGGTGCGTGAACATGCCGCCGATGCTGCTGCGGCGCAGGATGTCACGCTTGGCGCGCAGAACGGTGAAGTTGGCCGCTTGAATGCCGGCCTGGTCGTCATTGCCGGTCTGCGCGTTGATGGCGCCAAAGGTGAACTTACCAGCCTTACCGCTGACGCGGCCGCCCACCTCCAGCGGAATGACACGCGACTGGTCGAGGCCGATGCGCCGGCTGAAGAACAGGTACGGCGCTTCGCCGGTGCCCGCCGCCAGTCCGGCGCTCGCCCGCCCGGCAAAAGCAAACGTCCCGAGGCCTTCGAGAAAGAACTCGCGCTTCTCCGGGAAGAACAAGTTGAAGCGGGTGAGGTTCACCTGCTGCTCATCGACTTCGACCTGGGAAAAGTCGGTGTTCACGGTCAGGTCGGCGGTGAGATTTTGCGAGATGCCGTACTTCAGGTCGGCGCCAACGCGCCCGTTCCTGTCGTTGCTGACGGCCGGCGACGCCGTGTTGTCGGTCGACAGACCCGAGAGCGCGTAGGGCTTGAACTCGAGGTTGCGGCTGCCCGATGGCACCTGCAGTCCCTCGAGTGTCGCTGCCGACGAGATCTTGAGGATGCCGCGAAACGTGGTGAGCGCGCGCGGCACCTGCGCGAGGTACGACCATTCGTTCTTCCAGCGGACGACGCGGCGCAGGTTGATGCCCCAGGTTTGGTCGGTTCCCGGCTGATAGCGCAGCGACTTGAAAGGAAATGCCATCTCGATTGTCCAACCGCCGTCGAACGTGGCCGTGCGGACATCCCACACCGTGTTCCAGTCAGTGTTGGGCGGGCCTTCGTCGGTCACCTGGCTGTCTGACAGCCCGCCGATGGCGTTGGCCGAAAAGATGTAACCGTTGCGCTTGTCGTGAAAGGTGTCGAACAGCACCGCGAAGGTATCGTTCTGCCGCAGCTGGTTGGTGTCGCGGCGCATCTCGTTGGCGACCCGGCGTTCGGGATGGCTTTCCCAGTTGCGCGCCGACACGTAGACATGGTCCTGGTCAAAGAAGATCCACGCCTCGGTTTTTTCGGTCGCCGGCTTGAACTCGTCGGGTTCCTGCTGCACGAAGCCGGTAATCGCCGGCGTGGTACCGTAGACCGCCTCGTCCAGCCGGCCGTCGATGCGCAGCGGTTCGCTGACGCGATGGGCGCGGACGGTGGGCGGCGGCGCCTGGGCGAGCGCCGGCAGAGGGACCGCGAGCAGCAGGGCACAGAGCACGCAACGGCGCATCGCGGGATGCTATCGCTAGTCACTTGCAATTTGCAAGTGAGTGGCGCGCGGGGTTACACTGTCGCCAATGCCCCGCCGCTCCCGTTGCCCGGTGGCTTGCACGCTTGATGTGCTCGGTGACAAGTGGTCGCTGCTCGTGATCCGGGACATCGCCCGCGGCAAAAAGCGCTACGGCGAGTTTCTCGGCTCGCCGGAAGGCATCCCTACCAACATCCTGGCCGACCGCCTCAAGCGGCTGACCGCGAAAGGCATCATCACAGCCCGCCGCTACAGCCAACATCCGCCGCGCGTCGAGTACGCGCTGACGGCGAAGGGCGAGGACCTGCGGCCGATCATGCGCGCCATGGTTGAGTGGGGCATTCGCCACGCCGGTGGCCTCAACCCGCCCCCGGTCACCCTACCGACGCGCTAGGTTGGGGCAAGTCCCACGGTAGGTTATAATTACGGGACGTGACACAGCTGTATTTTCAGAAGGGTTTCGGCCTGAAATCAGAGGTCGGGCCGATTCTGGCGCGCACGTACGAGAGCCGGCTGGTCGAGCGGCTCAAGGCGCTCGGGTACCAGGCCGAGGCCGGCGGCCTCCGCATCAAGCTGGCCCGCGAGTTTGGCTTCTGCTACGGCGTCGATCGCGCGGTCGACTACGCCTACCAGACCCGCCAGCGGTTTCCTGATCGGCGCGTGTTCCTGTCGGGCGAGATCATCCACAACCCGGACGTCAACCAGCGAATCCGCGACATGGGCATCGAGATTCTCGAAGACTCGCTCGACCCGGAGGCGCGCTTCGCTCGAGTGGCCAGCGACGACGTGGTGATTCTTCCTGCCTTTGGGGTCAGTGTCCCCGAGCTCAACCACCTGAAGGCCAAGGGCTGTGTGCTGGTCGACACCACCTGCGGCAGCGTCCTCAACGTGTGGAAGAAAGTGCACTTCTACGCGCGCGACGGCTACACCGTGATCATTCATGGCAAGCACCACCATGAAGAGACCCGTGCCACCGCGTCGCAGGCGCTGACGCACCCGGGCGGCCAATACCTGTGCGTTCGCGATGTGGCCGAGACCGAACGCCTGTGCGAATTCATCCTCGGCCGGCGATCGGCTGCCGACTTGATGGCGGAGTTTGGCGAAGCGGCCAGCCCCACGTTCGATCCCGATCGCGACCTGCAGCGCGTGGGACTCGCCAACCAGACCACCATGTTGATGAGTGAAACGCTGAAGGTGCAGGAAACCCTGCGCCGTGCCCTGGTCGAGCGTCACGGGAGCGGCGACCTCGAGCCGCACTTCCGTGCCTTCGACACCATCTGCTCGGCGACACAGGAACGCCAGGATGCCGTGCTCGACATGCTCAAGGACGGCGGCCTCGACCTGATGGTGGTGATCGGCGGCTACAACAGCAGCAACACCCAGGCGCTGGCGCGCATGTGCGCTCCGCGGGTTCGCACCTTTTACATCGACAATCCCACGTGCATCGAAGAAACTTCCATCCGCCACCGGCCGGTTGGCGCGGCTGCGGAAAGCCGCACTGAAGACTGGTTGCTGTCGGGACCCCAGACGATTGGGATCACTGCTGGCGCGTCGACCCCGGACAGCGTGGTCGGCGAGGTGCTGGAGCGCATTCTCGCCCTGCGGGGATGTTCGGCAGCCGACCTCGTGACCCCGACCGGGGCCGTGGCCGTCGCGCAGATTTAGCTGATGGCCACACAGCCGACCGAACTCACACTGACCCTGGCGCCGCAGCGGCGCTTCGAGGCCATCGACGTCAACTCGCGCATCAACCAGGAAGCCGGCGATCTACTGCGCCAGCACCGCCGCGCGTTGTACACGTCGTTTCACACCACCGCCGGCTATCTCGACCAGAGCCTGTCGGTGCGCATGCACCACAGCCCCGACCTGATGTCGCAGTTCTTCAGCGCCTTCCATGCCCTGTTTCCGCAGGGCGGCGAATATCGCCACGATCAAATGGAACTGCGTTCCGAGCTGAGCGAAGCACAGAAGGTCGTCGAGCCGCGCAACGGCGACTCGCACCTCACGTTCATCGGCGCCGGCATGCGCAACTGCGTCACCTACCGCACCCGTCCGCACTCGCCGGTCTACTTCATCGAGCTTGACGGCAAGAGCGAGGCGCAGATGCGCAAGCGCAAGACCACCGTGGTCGCCTACGATCACGAAGACATCGTTGCGCGCACGTCGATCATCATCCCGGTCTCGAAGCATCCGATCGACTCGGTCAACCTCGCCGATCCGCGGCTGGGCGTCCTCGAGCGCATCGACGAACTGGTGGCGCGGGTGGGTCTCGATCGCGCCCGCGTCGACTTGGTCGTCGATCCCTCGGAACGTAATGTCGGCATCACCGTCAACGAATACGAGACGCTGCTGATGCAGCACGACCTGGTCGAGGTCTTGCGGGATCCGCTGCGCTTCGCCAGGGCCAAGGCCAGCCACATGGTGGCCGACCCGTTCTCCATTCCCGGCAAGACGCTTAACTACGCCAAGTACGACGCCGTGCGGGTCTTGAACTCGCTGATGGAGGCCTTGCGAATTGACGCCGGGTCGTTTGAGCGGCTGATTGCCAAGGTGATGTCGCTGCCGGCGCGCCGCTTCCTGCGTTCGCGCCGCGTCAGCTTTCTGGCTGGCACCGATCCCGAAACGGGCCTGCCGCGCGTGCTGCGCGGCACTTATCAGAGCCCGATCCTCGTCCAGTGGCAGCCGGCCGAAAAACAGGAACGCCACATCGACGTCGTCGTCACCCAGTTTTCGTGACGCCAGGATGGCGGCACGTCCGTGCCGCCTGTCTCCCGGGTTATTTCAACCCCACCACCACTGCGAAGCACGTCTTCCGGAACGCGATCTCCACGCTGAAGCCGGCGTCGTTCAGCAGCTCGACTTCGCGATCGAGCGTGAAGTAGACATCTTCCTTCGCCCACGTCTGCAAGTACTTTTCCGCTTTCGCGCGGGAGTAATGCCCCTGCAGGTGGTCGAGCCAGGAGGCCCGATGGCTTTGTTTCAACGTCTGCGAGGACGCGAGGCAGCAGTCGGCAATGACCATCACACCGCCGGGCCTGAGTGCGGTAAAGCAGCGTTTGTAGACCGCTGATTTCCGCCGACCGGTGGGAATGTGATGGAGCGCGAACGATGCCGAAATCACGTCGCAGCGCGGGATGGCGGTCTCTTCGAAGTTTGCGTGCACGGTCTCGATGCGGCCGCGCAGCCGTTTCTCGGCCAGGCCCAGCATGCCGGCATCTTCGTCAATGCCGACCAGCCTCGCCTTGGGGCGAACCTTGAGAATGGCGTGCGCGAGCGCCCCGGAACCAGTGCCGAGGTCGACCACTGCTGGGGCCATGCGCGCGGTGGCGCCAACCGCAGCGCCGGCGGCCGCGATCAGCTCCTCGTAGTGAGGGATCAACGTCCGGATCGCCGCGTCGTACTCGCCGAGCTTGATACCGAGATGTGCCGCAGCGCCCATCAGACTCCTACATTCCTAGAGCGCTTGCGCGCTGCTGTTGCCAGGCCTCGAGGTCGGCGGCACTGACCGCACCGCCATGATGCAATGTCCAGTTGAGGGCCGCGATCACATCGTCCGCGTCCTCCATCCCCATGGCCAGGCGAATCAGACGATCGAAGCCGTTGCGCCTCAGTTGTTCGGGCGCCGTAAAGTACTCCGACACGGTCCGGTGGTGGTTGACCTTGGTGGCCAGCCCATCGAACGACAGAGCGTAGCGCACGATGACACAGGTTGCCAGCACGTCGGCCAGGTGTTGCGTCCTCGCTTCGTCGGCCCCTTTTACCCTGAACGATAACAGCGATCCCGGCCTGCGGTACTGCGTGGCGATGGCGGGCGCATCGACGTGCGTCGATAACGACGGGTGAAACACCTCGCTGACCAGGGGGTGAGAGGCGAGGAACGACGCGACCCGGGTCGCCGAAGCCGATCGGCGCGCATGCGCATCACCGGCGGTGTCGAATGAGGCCAGGATGGCGGTGGCCCGGCGCCAGTCGAGTATGCCGCCGCGCATGGCCATTAGGTCCATGACTCCATTGGCGAATTGGGAGTCGTTGGTAGCGATGTATCCCCACAGGTCGCGATCATTTCCGCCGAGAGATTTCGTGCCGCTGGCCACGACGATGTCGACACCAGTGTTCAGTGGTGGCACCGCGAATGCCCACGGCGAAGCAATGGTGGTGTCGAGTATGAGGCGAATGCCGGGCGCGCGCACTCGGGCGTCGGTCATGACCGCGCGCAGCTGGTCCAGGTCCTGCGCACGAACGAGCGGGTTGGTGAACGTCTCGGCAAACACGAACCGCGTCGAGGGTGTGATGGCGGTCGTCAGCGCCGCCGCATCCCCATCGTCCACCACCGTGACCGAGCCGCCGGTTCGCGCCGCCATCCACTCCAGGTAGCTTCGGGTCTTGTTGTAGACCTGCCGCATGATCACGGCGTGCCCGCCGGGTTCCATCAGGACATCGAACGCGAGCGCGGTCGCCTGCATGCCGGAGTCGCACACGATGGCGCTCGTCGCGTGTTCCAGCGCTTTCAGCTTGCCGATGAGCGTGGTCGTCGCGGTCGTACCGTACCTTGCGTACAGGTGGGGCAGTTCCGACCAGCAGCCTTCACTGGCAAACAGGAACGCGGCCTTGCCTTCCTGCCACGCGACGACCTGCGCCGAGCCCAGCAGGTCGAGTTGAACCGTCGGCTCATCCGGATGGAGATATGGGACACCGGTCCGCCGAGCGTGTGTGTCGATGGCGTCGTGAATGGATCGCGTCGCGTCGCTCATCGCTGCGAGTGGCGGCCGCTCGCGCGGGCACGCTTGGGGATCCAGCCACTCCGCGACTCCCGACTCCCGACTCCCGACTCCCGATTCCCGTTGTGCCACGCTAATCCATCACTCCAAGGCACAGCCGCTGTTCGACGCGCGCCAGGTGTTCGACGGCCGCGGTTACCTCGGCGATCTGCGCGTCTGAACTGGCCGAGATCATGAAGGCAACGTGGACACGATCGGTTTCAGTCCGCGTCGCGCGGTTCTGCACCGTCAGGCCATGGCGTCGCACCAGGCCTTCGAACTTGCGCTCGAGGCCAGGATGCGGCTGACCGGTGATGCGCAGGTAGTGACGACGAGGCGCGGGCGAGACCGCGGTGCCGTCGCGGGCCACCGGCAGTGCTCGCGGCACGGGCCAGCGTACCGAGTTGTCCTGCGCCAGGTCGATGAGATCCCCCAGAATGGCCGTGGCCGTCGGCAACGCCCCCGCACCCTTGCCGAACAGGCTCAAGTCGCCCGATGACACGCAGCGTAAATACACCGCGTTGTATTCCTCTTCGACCGAGGCGAGCAGGTGCCAGGTGGGCAGCAGCAGCGGTTCCACGGCCATATCGAGCGCGCCGTTGATGCGCACCGCGCGCGCGATCTGCCGAATGCGGCAGCCCATCGACTCGGCCAGGTCGCAATCGGCCGGATCGATGTCGCGAATGCCGCGGACCAGAAACCCGTCGGGCCGCACCCAGGCGCCGAACGCGCGATACGCGAGAATCGACAGCTTCGCCGCCGCATCGTGGCCGTCCAGGTCGGCATCGGGCTGCGCCTCGGCAAACCCGAGCCGTTGCGCCTCGGCGACCGCATCGGCGAGCGTGAGGTCGCCTTGCTCGAGCCGCGTCATCACGAAGTTGCAGGTCGCGTTGACGATGCCCCACAGGCTGTCGACTTCGTCGGCGCGATGGCTCAGGTGCCGGACAATCGGGATGGCCGCGGCCGCCGCGGCCTCGCAGTAGAGCGGCGTTTCCGTGCGTTGCGCCAGCACACCGAGGTCCGCGAGTTTCGACGCCAGCAGCGCCTTGTTCGCGGTGACCACCGGCTTGCCAGCGGCGAGTGCCGCCCGCAGGATCGGCTCGACGCTGGTGCCGCCGGCCACTTCGACCACGACATCCACTTCGGGATCGCTGACCAGTTCCAGCGGATGGTCGCTGATCGGAATGCCGGCCGCCTGCGGGCCACGAACCTTGCCGAGATCGCGCACCGCAATCCGCGAGACGCGGAAGCGCACGCCGTAGCGCTCGGCGACGGCCTCGCGCTGGCGTTCGATCATCTCGAGCACGCCGTGTCCGACCGTGCCGCAACCAACCAGGCCGATGCGGATTTCGCGCACCGGTTCGACGCCGACGCCTTCGAACCGTGGCCGCGCCGCCAGTCGCAGTTCGCCGCCAAAGGCCTGCGCGCCGCGCAGCACATCCGCGAGCTTCTCCTGGTCGGCCAGGAACGCGTCGTGGCCGAACACCGACTCCAGCTTCCACAGCGAGGAGTCGGCGCCCGCCGCTTGCAGGGCGCGATGCAGTTCCACCTGCAGGGCCCACGGAAACAGCATGTCGCCCGGCACGCCGACCACGATGGTCTCGGCGCTGACTTTCTGGATGGCGTCGCGCACCGCGTGCGGATCCGCCAGCCAGCCGCGATCGATCGCCTCGCTCAGGAGCAGGAACGTCTTGACCGGGAATCGCTCTGCGAAGCGACGTCCGTGATGATCGAGATACTCCGCAACCGGCGGCCGATCGAAGCCGGGCTGGAGCTTGCCGAAGCGCGTGTCCAGCTCGTCGCGCCCGCGATAGGTGAGCATGCCCAACTGCCGCGCGCGGCTCATGCCGGTGGCGACGTCGCCGTTGCGCAGGCCATCGCGCACCAGCTCACGCTGTAGGTGACGGGTGGCGGTGCCCCAGCCGTCGGGCCGCAAGCCGCCGGAAATTGAAATCAGCTTGGCGCACCGTTCGGCATGACGGGACGCGAACGCCACGCCGACCATGCCGCCCAGGCTCGCGCCCACCCAGGTGACCGGCGTGCTGCAGCCGCAGCCATCGAGCCACGCGGCCACCAGGTCGGCGAGCCCCGCGATCGAGATCGCTTCGGTCGCCGTGGAGTCGTCGAACCCTTTCCACGTCGAGCCGTTGCCCGGCCACGATGGGCAGAGCACGGTGTGCCGGTCGGGATCGATTACGTCGGGTGCGCACAGGGCGGGCCACCACGCGGCCCGGGCATCTTCGCCTTCTGCCTGGCCATCACCAAAAGGAAACGGCGACGCGGTGATGCCACCAACGATGACCACGACCGGGGCGGTGCCCAGTTCGGGACCGTAGACCCAGCCGCCGAGTTGAACCTGCTCGAGGACACGGCCCTCGATGGTGATGGAGGGGAGATCGACCACCAGCCGGCGCGGACGCAGGTGGGTGGCCGCCAAGGTTGCCATCGCGGCATTGTGCCTCGATCCCGCGGCTCATTACAAACACATCCACATATGTGGATGTCGATCGAGGAGCGACGCTATTTCTTCTTGCCGAGCTGCTCCATGACTGAACGGGCACCGTTGCCGAGCGCTTCGGACACCGTGTCGCGCATGCCCGCCTCCGAGGGATCCGCCATGCCGGGCAGACCGCTCAGTCCGGCCATCGCGCCGCCGCCCAGCCCCGAGAGCATCGAGGTCATGGCCGAAGCGCGCGGGTCGAAGAGCCCGCCGCCCATCGGTCCCAGGCCGCCCATGCCCGACATCGCCATCATCGGATTCATCATCCCCATTCCCATGCCGCCCATCATCAGGCTCATGTACATCTGCCCCGCGAAGGCCGCCAGCCGGAACGCCGACCCCACGCCGAAGCCGCCATTCGAGGCCTTGGCGTTGCCACTTACCTTCGGGGCCTGGGTCGCGCCGACGGTGAACAGCTTGTAATCAACTTTTACTTCGTGCGAGTCCTTTGGCGGGCCGCCGCCGGTGACGCGCGCAAGGCCGCTCATCCGTCCCGGCTTCGACGTCTTCGCTTCGACCACCTCGGCGAGCAGCAGGAAATCACATTGCAGCCGCGCGGCATTTTGCTCGATCGCCGCAACCGAGTTGCCGGCGAGGGGAATCGCCTCGTAGGGCGCCTTGTTGAACTTGCCGACGAGGTCTTGCCGAAGGCTGGCCGGTTGCAGATCGCGGGCGGTCTTGTTGACCGGCTCGAGAATGCCGATCCGGATGATGCCCGGTTTCTTGGGCGCTGCGGTGCTGGTGCCATCGACTGTCGAACCGAACAGGGCGTCGGCGAGCGATCCCCCCGCCGCGAGGGCCGGCACCACTTCGGCCGTACTGTTGGCCTCGACGAAGTCACTCGGTACGTCGAACAGGCCGCGGTCGAGTTGCGTCACGTCCAGGCCGGTCACTTCCTGTGCGGAGGTCGTGGTCTCGAGTCTGTCGCCTTCGCCGATCGTCGTTACCGTCACGGTCTTGATAGGAAAACCGAGCTTCACGTCGCCGGCGACTCGTGACTCGATGCGATCGGTGCACGCATTGGGATCCGCGGTGGGCGCGGGCGCCGGTGCCGGCGGGCGCGTGCAGCCGGTTTGTGCCGGCAGGTCCACGTACCACGCGTCGATTTCGACCTTCAACGGTGACTTGTCGCAGGCAGTGTTCGTGGCTTGCTTGATTACAAGTGTCTTGATGCGCCGGGCCTCGAAGCCGAACATCGGCTGGCGCTCGAGCGTGTCGTTATGGGTGGTCGTCAGGGTCACGACGCCCCCGCGCGCCTGCGGCTTTGGTGCCGCGCCCATCAGCTGCGCCATCTGCGCCGCCTGCATGTCGGTCGGCTCGGGTGTCGCCGCGGGCGGTGCGGCAGCCGGTTCGGGGTAAGGCTGCAGGCGGTATCGTTTCGCCGCGGTGTTCAGCATGACCGAGCGCTTCAGGTCACATTGGTCCAGCGTGACCAGGCCAGGGAACTCGACGCGCTGGCGTGCGCCCTGAAGAAAAGTGGTGTTCTGCGAGACCTGCGCGCCCTGCGTGTAGGCCGTCGTCATCCGGACGCCGGGCGGCGGCAGCGGCTCGGGCTTCACCTCCGGGACCGGTGTCGGCGCCGGCGCTGCAGGAACCGGTTTGGGCACCGGCTTTCGCGGCGCCGCTGGCCGGGGCTTGGCCTGCGGTGCTTCGGCGGTGGCTACGGTGGACGACAGCAGGGCGGCGAGGACGACAACGGCGAGTCGGCGCAGCATGAATGACCTCCGAAGGGTGACTGTCTCTATACGCGCAAAGGCGTCGAGACAGGGACCATTGCGGTGTGATTCAGTCGAGCTGCTGCTGGATCTCGCGGAAAAGCCACGCCCTGGCGGTGGACCACTCGCGCTTGATGGTGGTCGGCGACAGGGTCAGTAGCGTGGCAGTCTCCTCAACTGACAGCCCGCCGAAGAAGCGCAGCTCAACCACTCGCGCCTGGCGCTCGTCGAGCATGGCCAGGCGCCCGAGGGCCGCATCAAGGGCGAGCAACTGGTCGTCGGCCACCGGCGCGACCAGCAGGTGCTCGACCTGGTCAATCGAAATGGCCGGGTCGCCCTCGCCGCGCTTGCCGGCCTGGCGGCGGCGCGCATGATCGACCAGGATCCGGCGCATCGCCTGTGCCGCGATCGCAAAGAACTGCGAGCGGTTCTGCCAGTCGGCGCCGTGCTGCTGCATCAGCCGCAGCCACGTTTCGTGCACGAGTGCGGTGGCCTGCAGGGTATGGGCGTGGCGTTCGTGGCTCAACCTGACGCGGGCGATCTTTCGCAGCTCCGCGTAAACGAGCGGGACCAGCGCTTCGCCCGACCGCGCGTCGCCGCGCTGCCACGACTGCAGCAACTGGGTGATCTGGGCGCCGTCGGTGTCGCTCATGGCCGGCTTGACGCCAACGTTTCGGCGAGCCGGGCGATTCGACCCGCGCCGAAGCGGCGCGCATCGATGGCCAAGGTGGTCGCATCGCTAGTGGCCGCGCTCCGCCGGTCAGCGCGATCGACCTTCACCAGTACCAGCCGGCGTTCCAGTTCTCCGAGCGCCATTCCCGAGCGGCCGAACACAATCCTCAGCGCCTCTAACTGAACCCGTGCTTCGCTCAATTGGCCCCGCGCAACGGCAATCTCGGCCGCCACCATCTCGAAGCCGGTCCTCAGGCTGATTCGTGCGGTCTCGGCCGCCACGCTGCGAGCGGTCGCCAGTGCCTCCGCTGCGGCTTCGAGATCGTGCGCGTCAAGTCGCGCGCGTGCCAACACCAGCGCGGCGGCGGCCGCCAAGGGGGCACCCGTGCGTCCCACCGACTGCATCACGGCCCGCGCCTGCTGGGCCGCCTCGCCGGGATGGCCTTCTTCCAGGGTCAGTGCCGCGATCGCCAGCTGGCTCTCCAGAATGGTGCGCGTCTCCTTCATTTCCTGTCGTAAGGCCAGCGCACGCTGGTGCTGGCGACGCGCTTCAACCACGTCGCCGGCCGCCAACGCGATTTCGCCTAGCTGATACCGAGCCTGCGCCTCGCCCGGTTTGAGCCGCGTCTCGGCGGCCAGGCGGATCGCCTCTTCCTGGCTCTTTCGCGCGGTGGCGAGTTGCGCCTGCTGCAGCAGCACCATGCCCAGCTCGACGCGGCCCATGACCTGGCCCCGCTTGTCGCCGATTTCCGCACGCATGGCCAGCGACTCTTCGCAACCGGCGCGCGCCTGGGCAAGTGCCCCGGTTTCACGCTCGACAATCGCGAGGTTGTGCAGGGCCCGCACCATGCTGCGCTTGTCGCCAATCTCCCGGGCGACTGCCAGCGATTGCTGATAATAGGTGGTCGCTTCGCGCAGCCGGTCCTCTTCGAATAACACCACGCCAATGTTGCTGAGCGAGATGGCGGTCCAGTTCCGGTCGCCAATCTCGCGCCGCAGCGCGAGGGCGCGCTCGTGCGCTCGGCGTGCCGCCGCCAGATCCCCCCGGTCCTTCAGAAGAATTCCGAGGTTGTTGAGTGCCGACGACATGGCGCGCCGGTCGCCGATCTCTTCGCTGACGGCGAACGACTGCTCGTACATGCGCTGCGCGCGGGTAATGTCCTGCTGATCCGAGAGCACCGTGCCCAGGCTGTTGAGCGCGGCGGCGGCGCCGGCCCGGTCGCCGGCCGCGGCGAACAACTGGCGCGCCATCTCGAGCGCCGGCTCCGACTGTAATGGCTTGCCCTGGTTGAAGTAGCTGCGACCTTCGAGCAGGCGCGCCCGTGCGACCAGCAGGCGCGCACCGGTTCGTTCGGCATGCGCCACCGCCCGGCCGAGCGCCGCCAACTCCATCGGGAAATCAGCGAGAGCCGCAGCTGCTTGCGATTCGGCGAGGTCGATGCGCGGGTCGGCGTTCTGCGGATCGGACACCCGCCGCAACCCGGCAATCGTCGTCAGCGCGTCCGCACTCTTGCCGGCCGCGACCTGCGACTCGGCGAGCCTGAGACCATAGTCGACGTTGTCAGCGAAGAAGCCCCATAGCGTCCGGTAGACATCGATGGCCTTCGCCCATTCGCGCTGGGCTTCGTAGAGGCGGCCTTCGATCGTCAGCCGCCCCTCGCGCGTCAGTCCGCCCGACGCGTTGAAGGCTTGTTGCGCGGCGTTCAAGGCCTGGCGGTCGTAGCCGAGCGCGGTCCACGCCGAGGACAACGCCATGTGAATCATCGGGTTGGCAGGCTCGCGTTCAGCCGCCCGCGACAGCAGGCGTTCCGCCTGCACTGCGTCGAGCACGCGCAGGTGTGCCAGGCCCTCGGCATAAAGCTGCGTTGCCTCGAGGCTCGACGGGAAGGCGGCCCGCGCTTCTCGCGTGGCCGCCGCCGAATTCGCGTCGATGCCAAGCCTCGCGCGCAGCGCGCGGCCGGTGTCGGCCATGATCGCAAACAGTTGTTCGTCCTGGCCGGCCCCTGACACGGCGATGGCCTCGTCCGCGCCCGCCAGCACGCGGAGATCCACCCGCACCGTGCGAGCGGCACCCGTGCCGTTAGTGGCGAACGATCCGGTCACCAGGTAGTCGCTGGCGAGTGCGGCACGCAAGCGCTGCCCGCTCTCGGCCGCGATCGCCGCGCCGCTGATATCGACCGCGAGGTCGCGCATGGCGCGAGTGACGCGATCGGCTGCTACCACGCGCACCTGGCCCCCACCCGCGAGTTCGCTGGTGAGCATTTCAGCCATCGCTGTTGCCAGCCACCGATCCGCATCGCGACCGGAGAGGTTGGCAAGTTCCGCGACCGCGATCGACGGCCGCCCCGCCCGCGCAGCCGCGCTCGCGGGTTCGGACGCATCTGCGGCTGGTGCCACCAGGCTTCGTACCGCCACTGTCGTCAGCACCACGGCCAGCGCCAGCAACGCCGCCACCGAGAGCGCGGTCCGCCGGCGAGTGACGAACCGGGAGATGCGATAGCGCCACTCACCACGCCCGGCCGAGATTGGCCGCTGCTCCAGCCACTGGCGCACGTCGCCGGCCATGGCGGCCACCGTGAGATAGCGCAAGGCTGGCGTCTTGCGCAACGCCTTCATGACAATCGCATCGAGTGGCCCGCTCAACCGATTGCGCAAAGCCTCTGGCGATCCGTCACGCGTGCGGCTCACGGTCTGCGGGGTTTTCGCTTCTTCGGTGCCATCGGCCAGCGTCGTGGTCTCGGTGCGCCCGACCGCGGTGCTCGGCCGTTCGGGCTCTTGCTCGCATACGACGTGCGACATCTCGTCTGGCGTGTGGGTGGCGAAGCGGAAGGGCCGGTGACCGGTCAGCAGCTCGTAGAGCAACAGGCCAAGCGCGTAGACGTCGGTGGCCGGAGTGATCGGCAGGCCGCGCACCTGTTCAGGGCTGGCATAGTCAGGTGTCATGGGGCGGGCGAGCGAGGTCAGGGTTGAATCGCCAACCGGCTCGGCGCCCAGAATCTTGGCGATCCCGAAGTCGAGCAGCTTGGGTTGACCGTTGGTCGTCACCAGTACGTTGGCGGGCTTGAGATCGCGATGCACGATGCCGCGCTCGTGCGCGTGCTGCACCGCGTCGAAAATCGCGAGGCAGAGGCGCAGCCGCTCCGGCGTGTCCAGTCGGTGTTCATCGGCGTATCGATCGATCGCCGTTCCGTCAACATATTCCATTACGAAGTAGGGCAGCCCGTCGTCAGTCGTACCGCCATCCAGCAGACGAGCGATGTGTGGATGATTGAGCGTTGCCAGGATCTGGCGCTCATGCCGGAATCGCCTGATGACAAGGTCGGAGTCCATTCCGCGCCGGATCATCTTGATGGCGACCGACTGCTCGAACTCGCCCGAGCGGTGCGCGAGGTAGACCGCGCCCATGCCGCCACGTCCGAGGCATCGCTCGATCACGTACGGACCAACCCGGCGGCCGACCTCAGGGTCGGGCCCGTCGAGCGGGTCGTCTTTGGGAAGGTCGATGAAGGCGCCTGCGGCCGAGTCGGCCGCGAGCAGCGATTCGACTTCAGCGCGCAGGTCCAGGTCGCCGGCGCATAATGTGTCCAGCAGTGAGGCGCGGGTGTCGGCTGGCTCTTCGAGTGCGCGGCCGAGCACTTCCTTGACCTGGGACCAACTCGCCATCAGGGTGGTCGATCATACGCCGGATGATTGCGGCCGGCAGGTGCGCGTTACCAGGGTATCCAGGCCACCTCGGCAGGACAAACCGTGAACAATTTTCGGACCGTTACGCACGACGAGGCGCTCGGCTTGATGGCTGTCGATGGCGCCGTGATTCTCGACGTGCGCAGTCCAGGTGAGCACGAACAGCTGGGTCACATCCCCGGCTCGTGGCTACTGCCGCTGGACCTGGTGGTCTCCGCGCCATCGGTGTTACCCATCGACGGCCGGCCGGTGCTGGTCTACTGCGAGCACGGCGTGAGAAGCGTGGCGGCCTCGCGGCTGCTGGCCGAAGCGGGCGTCGCGGAGGTCTTGAACCTGTCAGGCGGCATGGCTTCGTGGTCGGGCCCGCGCGAGTTTGGCGCCAGCCCGCTTCATGGCCCGGCAGCATGGTTGATCGATAACGCCGACCTGCTGCCGCCCGGCGGCAAGGTGCTCGACGTCGCATGCGGGCGCGGGCGCCACGCGTTGCTGCTGGCGAGCGCGGGCTTCGAGGTGCATGCGATCGATCGCGATCCGAAAGCGATTGAGTTCGTGAGGACGACGGCCGAACGGCTGCGGTTGAGTGTGACCTGCGAGGTCGTGGACCTGGAGACCTCACCAGCACCAGGCCTGCCTGCCGGCTGCGATGCCGTGCTGGTGTTCAACTACCTTCATCGTCCGCTGGTACCTGCACTCCGTGCGGCACTGAAGCCGGGCGGACGACTGTTCTACGAGACGTTCACGACGCAACAGGCCGAACGAGGACATCCGAAGAATCCTGCGTTCCTGTTGCGTGCCGGCGAACTGCCGGCCTTGATGGCGCCGCTGGCCGTTCTTCGCTCGCGCGAAGGCGAGGTAGACGGCCGCTTCATCGCGTCCGTCGTCGCCGGCTAGTCCACCAGCAATTCAGCGGCTCAAACAGCGAGCACATCACTGCAACTGTCACGGCGCTCGCGATTAGCGAACGCCCGCGGTTCCCGATGGCTTGCCCGATGACACGGCCATCATGATGCCAACACCGATCGCGACCAGGGCGCCGATGCCAATCCACATGGGCGCGACGTTGTCGAGCACGCCGGACTGCCACAGTGCCAGACAGATGCCCACCACGAGGATGAAATAGCCAATCAGATACATGTTGATGAATTTCACGAGAACCTCCGTCGGTTCTCATGCGAGAGCCGTGCCAGAGCCATACTCGTGACGACGAGCGGCTCACATGCCCTGTCTAGTGCAGGGCTGCCTCTTCGCCTGGCACTTGGTCAGACTCCCTTTGCCGGTCCTCTGAGGACGCTGGCCAGGCCGATGGCGCTTGCTATCGCCCAGGTCCCTTCCAGCAGGATGAAGCCGTACTGGCGCTCGATCACGGCGACGACCGTTAGGCCGGCCGACCCCGCGAGGTTCATCAGCTGGTACGACAGGGTCCGCGTTGACAGGCGCCCGAGCTGGCTGGCGGCAAACGGCGTGAGCACCAGTAACGCGGCGACGACCGAGAAGGCTTGCATCATGACTGGCGGCAGTCTATCGCCGTGTTACCCTCGCGCACCCACGCTTGACCTACTTCTGGCTCAACTGTCACGTCGGCTATTCATGCCGACACTCTGGAGCCTGCTGCACGGCGGGCTGGCCAATCCCTGTAGAGCGCGACCGCGTCATTGCCATCCAATCACTGGCGCCCCGCCGGCAATCCCCGTGGCTGCTTCCCGATGCGAACGCGCCGGTCGATGTCGCGGGCACATTGGCGGTGGCGCCGACTGGCGAGTGCGTGTTCCACGACGCTGGCGGGTGCGGCGTCTACACAGCGCGTCCCGTCAGCTGCGCGCACTTTCCATACGTCTGCCTGATCGATGCGCGCGGCGTGCACGTGACGTTGTCGCACTACTGTCCCACCGCGGCGGCGATGCTGTTCGAGGGCCGCGAGCCGCTCGAGATCGTGGAAGGGCCTTCGCCGGTTGCGGGATTTGACGTTCCCGAGGGCCTCGACGCCCGCGAATCGCTGCCGCCGCTCGAGTCGCCCAGTCGCCTGATGACCTTCGAAGCGTTCTCGCAGTGGGAGCGGTCGGCGGTGGCGAACGCGTTCGCCATGCCCTCGCCCGGTGAGCAGACTCTGCTGTTCGAGCAGGCACGCCAGTTGGTGCCGGCGCCCTGGTCGTGGCCTCCGGCGCCGCCCAATGTTGCCGAGCATTGGAACCGGTTCGTCGATTCAGCGTGGCCGACATTCGCTCCGGTGGTGCAGCGCTTCCGCGCTGCCCACCTCTTCGCATCCTGGGCCGCTTACACCGGCGATGGCATCCCCGCGGTGCTTCGCGCCGCCGACGTGGCCGTGGCGGTGTTGCGCGTCGAGGCCACCCGGCAATGCCTTGCGGCGGGACGATCGTTGAATGCCGAGCTGCTCAAGCAGGCGATTCGCCAGACTGACTTGCTCCTCGTGCATTACGCCGATGGCCGGGTGCTATCATCCGGCATCACACCATGATGCCGACTTCGATTCGCGTCGCCGCTGCGTGCCTGGTTCTGTCGGCGACCGGCCACCTCCAGGCCCAGGCGCCGCGCTTCGACCTCATCATCCGGCACGGTACCGTCATCGACGGTACGGGCAACCCGCGCTACGAAGCGGATCTCGGCGTACGCAACGGCTTCATCACCGCCATTGGTGACCTGTCGATCGAGCAGGCCGCCACCGAGATCGAGGCCCGGGGCTTGTTCGTGACGCCAGGCTTCATCAACATCCATAGCCACGCGTCGCCAGACGCCCTGGCCACCGCGGTGAACATGCTGACGCAAGGCGTGACCACCGATATTTTCAACGCCGATGGCAACGGTCCGCTCGACATCGCGCAGCAGATGAACACGCTCGCGAGCGCCGGCCTGGCCGTCAACATCGGCGGTTACATCGGCTTCAACGCTGCGTGGCAGACCGTGAATGGCACCGCTGACAAGCGGCCGACGCCGGGTGAAATCGAAAACATGCGGGCACTGATCGCCAAGGGGCTCGACGACGGCGCGTGGGGCGTCTCGGCGGGACTTGACTACAAGCCGGGCTACTTCGCGCGGACTGAGGAGGTCATCAGGGTCGTCGACGTCGCCCGACCGGCGCGCACCAACTTCACCAACCACGATCGCATCACGCCAGAGTCGAACTACAGCTCGAAGGCCGGCGTCGCCGAGACGGTCGCGATTGGCCAGAAGGCGGGGCTCGTGCCGGTCGTCACTCACATGAAAGCGCAGGGACTCGAGCAGGGAACGGCCGGCGCAATTCTCGGCTCGATGGATCAAGCCACCCGCCGCGGCGCCTACACTGCCGCCGATGCATATCCCTATCTCGCGGGCCAGTCGGGACTGGGCTCCTTGATCGTTCCCGGTTGGGCGCAGGAAGGTGGCCGCGACGCCATGCTGAAGCGGTTCGCCGATCCAGCACAGCGCGCGCGCATCGTCGCCGAAGCGGAGCAGGCCATGACCGCGCGTTTCGGCGGTCCGCAGGGGGTTTACCTGCCGCGGTCGCAGCAAGAACTCACCGCGGTGATGAACGAGATGAATGCCGGCGCCGGCGAAACCATCCTGCGTATTCTCGAGACCGGCGATCCCGGAGCGATTCTGCGATTCGGCAGCGAGGCCGACCTGGTGAAGATCCTGCAGCATCCGGCGACCTCGATGGCGTGCGACTGCGGAGCGTCCACGGCTACGCGCGTGCACCCGCGTTTCTACGGCTCGTTTCCGCGCGTGTTCGGCCGCTACGTGCGCGAGCAGAAGATCATGTCGTGGGAAGAGGCGATTCGAAAGTCGTCGGCGCTGCCTGCTGCTACCATCGGCATGGCCGACCGTGGACTAATCGCCATCGGCATGGCCGCCGACCTGGTCGTTCTGGATCCGGCCACCGTGATCGATCGCGCCACTTACGAGCAGCCGGCCCTGCCCTCGGAAGGCATCAGCCACGTCGTGGTGAACGGCAAGCTCGCGCTGAACAACGGCATCGCCACCGGCGCGCGCAGCGGGCGCGCCTTGTTCCGTGGCCGCAACCTGCCCAGCCGGCCGATGAGCGCGGGCAATCGCAGCGTGTCCGCGGAGTTCAAGTCGGCCGAGTTTCCGGTTGCCATCGAGGTGGCGCAGCGTGCCGGCGCGCGGTCGGCCACCGGACGATTCGTGGTCGGCCCCAAGAACGGGCGCATGTCGCTAACCGCGGCCCAACTGGGAGTGTTACAGACGGCCGATGGCTGGGCCAGCGTAACGGGGCTCGGCACGTTAAGCGACGGCACCGAACGGACCTTTGTTGCGACCATCGATCAACACGAGGCGCCGCGCGGCTCCGCGGTCTTGACGATCGTGATCGAAGGCGCAGAGCCGTATCGCAGGACAATTGGGTTGCGGGCGCTGACGGCAAGGTGAGCCAGCGATGAGCGACCCGGCGCGACGGATTCTGCTCGGCGTCTTCCTGCTGGGCGTGGCAGGTATTGCCGCCGAGCTGTGGCTGCTTGGCCATTACGAAGAACTCGACCAGGCCATTCCGCTTGGGCTCGCCGTCGCCGGCACCCTCGCCATCGCCCTCGCCGCGGTCAGGCCCACGCCGATCACGGTTCGCCTGGCACAGGCGGTGATGCTGCTGTTTCTGGTGAGCGGCCTGGTTGGCGTCTGGTTCCATTTCCGGGCGACCAGCGAGTTTCAACTCGAGATGGATCCGTCGCTGCGCGGCTGGGCGCTGTTCAGCAAGGCAATTGTGGCCAAGGCCCCGCCGGCGCTGGCGCCGGGCGCGATGATCCAATTGGGGCTGATTGGGCTAGCCTATACATTCCGGCACCCGGTATTTCGTAGAGGCGGGTCTCCAGACCTGACTGAGGAGAAATCATGATTCGCTTTGCTGCTCTTGCTCTCGCACTGTTTCTCGCCGTTCCCGCCGCGGCGCAAGTTGGCAAGTCCCTTGGGGTCGCCGACGCCAACACGGCCGCCGAGGCCGACCTGGCGAAGATGCCCGGGATGACGCCGGCCATCGCCAAGGCCATCGTCGCGGCTCGCCCCTTTGACAGCATCGTCACCTTCAACACGTTCTTGCTTGGGCAGAAGCTCACCCAGGCGCAGGCGAACGAGCTGTACAAGAGCGCCTTTGTCCACATCAACCTCAACACCGCTTCCGCCGCGGAGATCCTGCTGGTGCCTGGTGCCGGCAAGCGCATGGCGCACGAGTTCGAGGAGTACCGGCCCTGGAAATCGTACGCACACTTCGAGAAAGAAATCGGGAAGTACGTGGACGCGAAGGAAGTCGCGCGGCTGGCGCAATACACCTTCATTCCCCTTAACCTCAACACCGCGACCGAAGCCGATTTCATGACCATTCCTGGCGCCGGCAAGCGGATGGCGCACGAGTTCGACGAATACCGCCCGTGGAAGACGCAAGCGCAGTTCGAGAAGGAAATCGGCAAGTACGTGGACGCCAAGGAAGTGAAGCGCCTGTGGCGCTACGTCGTCATTCAGTAGCGCGTGCATGAGCCTGTCATTGCTGCTGAGCGCGCTCGCGATCGCGGCGGCCTTGGCCAGTCAGTCCCAGGCGCAGACGTCCGCGTTCGAGCTGCCGGCGCCAACCGGCCAATCGCCGATCGGGACGACGCGGTGGGTGGTGACAGACACGTCGCGGCCGGAAACGTTCGCAGCGGGGAAGACCCGCGAGGTCGAAGTGGTCGCCTGGTATCCGGCGGCGGCGTCGAACGGAACCAAGGCGCCGTATTTGCGCGCGGGCCTAGAAGAAGTTCAGAGTTTCGCGCGGCTTGCGAAGTTGGGAAACGCCTTCGATGGCCTTGCCGCCGTCGAGACGCATGCGGTCGTTGATGCCGCTCCTGCAGCGTCGCCCGCACGCTTTCCCGTGATCGTGTTTCAGCACGGCTACACCGGCCTGCCCAGTTCGCACACCGCGCTTGCCCAGGATCTTGCGAGTCACGGCTGGGTGGTCCTTAACATCATTCATCCTTACGAAGCCGCCGGCGCGCGGCTGGCCGACGGCACCGTGGTTACTGTGCTGAACCAGGACGGAGCCATACATCCGGGGATTGTCGAGGTGCTGGGCGAGTGGGGACCGGAAGACAGCACCATGACGAAGATCACTGCTGCGCGAACGGAGTCGGAACAGGAATCATTGATGCGGGGTTACCTGTCGTCGCTGGAGAACACCGGCCTCGTCGTCAAGCGTTGGGTGCTCGACACCATTGCCGTGCTCGATCGGCTGCCGAATGATGGGGCCGCCGGTCGGGTCGCCGCGCGTCTGGACCTCAACCGCATCGGGGCCGCCGGTCACTCAATGGGCGGCGTCGCCAGCGGACAGTTCTGTGTCGACGACCGCCGCTGCAAGGCGGGCCTCAACCTCGACGGCATTCCCCAGTACGGAGCCATGATCGATACGGTCATGCCGGCGCCGTTCCTGATGGTCTATTCCGGCCGACCAGGGCGGGCCGGCGCCAGTGACCTGATCTACCGCCGCACCGCGTCGAAGTATTACCGCGTCGATGTGGCCGGCACCATGCACCTCGACTTTACCGACATGAACTACTGGGGCGGCCCGCTGCGCTCGCGCGGCGCCTACGGCGACATCACCCCGGCGCGTGCGGCCGAAGTCACGAGAACGATTGTCCGTGAATACTTCGGACAGGAGATACTGGGACGGCCGTCGCCCCTGCTGATGGGTAAGTCCAAATGGGCCGACGTCACCGTGACCGAGTTTCACAGGCCGAAAAAATGAAGCAGGTTCCCTTGTTCGTTTTCAATCGCCATGGCCAGCTGGTTGGCCCGCTCTTGATCGCGCGCGTCGAGAAGAGCGACGCCGAGTGGCAGGACGTGCTCACGCCCGAGCAGTTCGCCGTCGCCCGCGCGCACGGCACCGAGCGCCCGTTCTGCGGCACGCTGCTCGACAACAAACGCAACGGCGTCTACTCGTGCATCTGCTGCGGCCTGCCGCTCTTCTCGTCGAACGCCAAGTTCGAGTCGGGCACTGGCTGGCCCAGCTTCTTTCAGCCGATTGCCGAAGAGAACGTCGCCACCAAGTCGGATCGCCAGTTCGGCATGGCGCGCGTAGAAATTTTGTGCGCGCGATGTGAATGCCATCTCGGACACGTCTTTCCTGACGGGCCCAAGCCGACCGGCCAGCGGCACTGTGTGAACTCAGAATCACTGACCTTCACTGACGCCGAACAGCTGGCGCTGCTCGCGGATCCAGCCGCCGAACTGTCGTAGGCGCGATTTATCGAAGCGGCGGTGTGCTTTCGGGCGCGCGCCGGTGCTGCGTTGCCTGTTCATAGGCGAAGGCCAGCTTGATCAACGTCGGCTCGGACCACGCCCGACCGAAGAACGTGATACCGGCCGGCAGGCGTCCGCCGCGGGTATAGCCCATCGGCACCTGGATCGACGGAAATCCGGTCGTCGGAGAGAAGAACTGGCTGTTGTCGCCGCCCGGCGTATTCAGGTCGCCGATCAGCCGCGGCGGATTGCTCCAGGTCGGATAGACCCACGCATCCAGCTTCTGCGCATCCATCGTCCTGGTCACCGCATCGCGCACCTGCTGGCGATACTGCGCGTCGGCCTTGCACTCGGGCGAATCAGGGCCGTTTTCGGCGCCCTGCTCACCCTGCTCGAGCTGACGGCGAACCGTCGGGTGGAACTTGCCCGACTTCACGATTTCCGACAGGCTCTTCACCGGCACGCGATCGCCGTGGCTGGCCAGGTAGCGGTTGATGTCGTACTTGAACCCGCCGCACGCGCCCACGCCCTGCGGCCGCTTGATCTGATCCAGGCCATCGACCACACCGGGATCGACGATGGTCGCACCCTGCAAGCGCAGGTCGTCGACGGCGCGCATGAACACCTTCACGATTTCGGGATCGGTGGAGTCGCGTTCGTATGCGAACCGCAGGACGCCGATGCGAGCGCCTTTCAGGGCGCCGCGCTGGAGGGCGCTCGAATAGTCCTGCGGCAGGTGTGCCGCTGCAGCCGCCGTGACCGGATCCGCAGGATCGCTGCCGACCACCACCTGGAACACCTTGACGGCGTCCTCCACCGTGCGCGCCATTGGTCCGGCAATGTCGGCGTTCATGTTCAACGGCATCACGCCGCCGCGGCTCGTCAGGCCCATGGTCGAACGAATGCCGACCAGGGCCTGGTGAGATGACGGCCCCCGGATGGAATTACCCGTGTCGCTGCCGAGACCGACCGCACCGAAGCTCGCCGCCACGGCCGCCGCGGTGCCGCCGCTGGACCCCGCCGTGACGCGATCGAGCGCGTAGGGATTCTTGGTGTAGCCGGGCAAGATCGAACTGAGCGTCTCGTTGGGCGTGAAGGCCCACTCCGCCATGTTCGACTTGGCGATCACAATCGCGCCCGCTGCCTTGATCCGGGCCACCTGAAACGCGTCCTTGTTGGACACGAAGCCGGCCAGCGCCAGTGATCCGTTGGCGCTCTGCAGGCCAATGGTCTCGAAGTTGTCCTTCACAATCGTTGGCACGCAGTGGAGCGGGCCAGTCAAGCCGCCCTGGGCGAACCGGCCATCGAGGTCATCGGCCAGGCGCAACGCTTCAGGATTGGACAGGATGATGGCGTTGATGGCGGGGCCATTCTTGTCGAACACGTCAATCCGCCGCAGATACTGCTCGACTAGCGCCCGACAGGACAGGCGTTTCGCCTGCATCTCCGTATGGATCTGCGCGATGGTGGCCTCGTGCACCTCAAACGCTGATGGCACTTGACCCGAGGCAGGAATGACAACCAGGGCGGCGAGCAAGAGAGCGATGAGACGGTTAATCACCGCGAGATCATATCGCCAAGTCAGTGGTCTGTGGCCCTGGAGTAGGATGTCGCCATGCTCAGTCGCATGGTCGTCGTCTTGCTGGCGCTTGCGGTAGCTGTGAGTGCGCAGTCGCCTCAGGCGCTGTTCGAACCCATGCAACCCGAGTTGCTGGGCACGCCATCGGCGTTCACCAATGCGTTCGCCGACTTCGACAACGACGGCGACCTCGACCTGTTTGTCGGCTTCGACGGCAAGCCGAACCGCCTGTATCGCAACGACAAGGGAGTGCTGACCGACATCGCCTCGACAGTCGGCGTTGCCGATGCGCGGCCTACGCGCGCCGTAGCCTGGGGCGACTTCGACACCGACGGCGACCCGGATCTGATGGTGGGCTTCACGCCGAACCCAGGCGCATCGGTGTTGAAGTTGTATCGCAACGATGCCGGCAAGTTCGTCGACGCGACCAGCGCCAGCGGACTGGCGGTCGCCACGGGCGCCGTGCGACAACCAGTGTGGGTCGACATCGACACAGATGGCGACCTCGACTTGTTCGTTGCCTATCGTGACCGCGCCAACGGGCTCTATCGCAACCAGGCCGGCAAGTTCAGCGACGAGGCGCCTGCGCTCGGTCTCGCCGATGCCCGCCGCACGGTTGGGGCCGTGTGGTTCGATTACGACGAAGACGGCGATCTCGACCTGGCCGACGCCAACATGGATGGCGATGCCAATGGCTTGTACCGCAACGATGGCGGCACCTTCACGGATGTCGCCGAGGCCGCAGGAGTTGCGTGGGGAGGCCGTGCGCCCAGGCACGCCGGCAATGGCACGGTCCGCGTGTGCGCCGCTGACGTTGACAGCGATGGCCGGTTCGATCTGTTTGCCGCCAACTACGGTCCACTAGGTTTCTTCAGCAATCGCGGCAAGGGAGTCTTCGAAGATCGCGGCGCGGCATGGGCCATTGCGATTGATTCCCGTTACGATGCCTGCGCGTTTGCCGACTTCGATCACGACGGCCGGCTGGATCTTTACGTGAATGGCACTGTCACCGGGGGCGCCAGCTGGCAGGACTCGCTGTTCCGCAACACCGGGTCAGCGTTTGCGGATGTGACGCCGCCGTCTCTTCGCCGCCTGCAGGCTGACCACGGCGTGCAGTGGGGCGATGTCGATGGTGATGGCGACCTCGACCTCGCGCTCACCGGCGCACGGGGCGACGGCATGCACCTGGTGATGCGCAACCTGTTGCCTGCAGCCGATGCCGCTCGTGGGCTCCATGTTCGCGTTGTCGATCGCCAGGGCCGCGCGACATTCCCGGGCGCCGAAGTACGGGCGTTTGTCGCCGGCACAACCCGGTTGGTGGGCGCGCGCATCGTCGACAGCGGCTCTGGCTACGACGCGCAGAGCGACATGCCCGTCCATGTCGGCGTGCCCGCAGGGGTGTCGCGCGTCGACGTCCAGGTGATCGTGCCGCACCACGGACGCCGGGTCCCCGTCTGGCAGCGTGGTGTCGCGCCGGGGAAGACGATAACGGTTCGTGCGGGCCGATGAGGCACAATGGAGGCAGCTTGTGGCGGCACTGAAGTGCCGCCCTCCTGGCACCGCCGATCCCCTGATCCCTGATCCCTGATCCCCGATCCCCGATCCCTGAAATGGCCCTGACCGCAACTGTTTTCAACCTCGATACCGAATTGGCCGACATCGATCGCAGCGTGTACGAGTCGCTGGCCGTGCGCATGGCGCGACAGCCCTCGGAAACACCTGAATACATGCTCGCGCGCTATCTTGCGTACTGCCTCGAATACACCGAAGGTATCGCCTTTACCGAAGGGGTCGCTGCCGGTGGCGACGAGCCGGCGGTGGTAGTCCGCGATCTCACTGGCCAACTGACGGCGTGGATCGAGGTCGGCATGCCGGCACCCGATCGCCTGCATCGCGGCATGAAGAAGGCCCGCCGCGTGGCCGTCTACACCCATCGCTCGGTCAGCCAGGTGTTAGCGCAGCTCAATGGCCAGGGCGTCCACCGTGCCGCCGAGATCCCGGTCTACGACTTCGGCGCTGGATTTATCGAAGAGGTCGCGGCTACCATCGACCGTCGCGCCAAGGTTTCGGTGTCGGTCACCGAACGACAGCTGTATCTGGACGTTGACGGCCGCACCTTCACGACCAGCATCGGCGAGCATCACTTCAGCTGACCCTTCATGAAGATTCTTGTCTGTGCCGTTCTTGCCGCGCTGGTACTCGCCCGTGCCGACTCGCCCGCTATCGGGCTCGCACAAGGCAGGCCGGCCGCGGTCCATTCGCCACCTGTCGCGAAGCCGAAACTTATCGTGTTGATCTCCGTGGATCAAATGCGCGGCGACTACATCGATCGCTTCCAGCATCAGTGGTCGAAGGGATTAAAGCGGCTGGTGACCGAAGGCGCGTGGTTCAGGCAGGCCGACTATCCGTATTACAACACCGTGACGTGTGCAGGCCACGCCAGCATGAGCACCGGCACGGTGCCGGCCGTCCACGGCATGGTGCCCAACCAATGGTGGCAGCGCGACAACCGCCGCCTGGTAAGTTGCACGGACGATGACGATGAAGAGCTCGTCACCTACGGCATTGCGGTGAAGGGCGTGGGCCACAGCGCCAGGAACCTGATGACCACGACCCTCGCGGACGAGATGCGGCTGCAGGGCACCCCGGCCCCCCGCGTGGTGAGCCTGTCACTGAAGGCGCGCTCGGCGATCACTCTCGGCGGCCATCGTCCAGACGCGGTGATCTGGCTCGACGAGGAGAACGGCGAGTGGGTGACCTCCACCGCCTTCTCGAAGGCGCCGGTGCCCTACTTCGCCGACTACATTTCCAGGCATCCCCTGCGAAACGAGATGGGCCGGCGCTGGGAACGATCGATGCCGAAAGACCGTTATCTCTACGACGGTTCGCAGCAAGGCAGGCAGAAGACCGCCCTCATCACCAAGGACTTTCCGCACACCGTCCAGGGAGATGGCTCCGAAGTCGACGGCGCGTTTACCGACGCGTGGGAATCAAGCCCCTACTCAGACGCCTATCTCGCCGGGCTTGCGGGTGCGGCGCTGGACGGTCTCAAGCTGGGACGCGGCGCCGGATCCGACTTTCTCGGCATCAGCTTCTCGTCGCTCGACAAGGTCGGCCATGACTTCGGTCCCGACTCGCACGAGTTACAGGACGTGCTCGTGCATCTCGATCGCCAACTCGGAATCCTGCTCGACCGGCTTGACAAGGAAGTGGGCCGTGCCAACTACGTCGTCGCACTGACTGCCGATCACGGCGTCGCGCCGGTGCCGGAACGCGTGAAGGCGCAGGGATTTGATGCCGGCCGCATCAACACGGCCGCCGTCGGCCGCCAGATCGACGACGTGCTGGTGCGCGAGCTTGGTGCGGGCGGCTACCGCACGCGCGTGATCTACAACGACATCTACTTCAACGAAGGCGTCTACCTGAAGCTGACCCAGAACGCCAAGGCGATGGCAGCGGTGGTCGAGGCGATTAGCAAGACGCCGGGTGTCTGGCGCGTCTACCAGAAGAGCGAGTTGTCAGCGTCGGACCCCTTTGCGCGCGCCGCTGCGCTCAGCCACTACGAAGGCCGTAGCGGCGACCTCAAGATGCTCGGCCGCGCTTACTGGATCACCTCGTCGAGTTCGAGTACGCATGGCACGGGACATCGCTACGACACGCGCGTGCCGGTGATCCTGTTCGGAGCCGGCATCAAGCAGGGTGAGTACTTGCAGCCCTCCGCACCCCTCGACCTGGCGCCGACGCTCGCCTTCTTGTCGGGCATCACGCTGCCCGACGCAACTGGACGCGTGCTGAGCGAAGCCCTCGTGGTCAGATGACCTGGTGATCGGGCGATTGGGCGTTTTCGAACGTGCCGAGAAATCGAATCACGTCTGATCGAGTTGGCACGCTGCTCATTGCGCCGGGCCTGGTGCAACTGACCGCGGCGGCGGCGTTGGCGAACCGCAGTATGCCCGACGGCGATTCGCCGTTCAGCAGCGCATAAATGAACCCGGCCCTGAACACGTCACCGGCACCGGTGGTGTCCACCGCGTCGATCGCGAATCCGGGTTCGAAACACAACTGGTCGCCAGCCAGCAACATCGAGCCGCGCGGCCCCAGTGTGACGCAGAGCAGGCCGGCATGGGTCCGCCGAAGTTTCCTGAGCCCCCGCTCGTGGTCGCTTTCGCCGGTAATGGCCGGCAGCACGTGCTCGGCAAAAATCGGGATGCTCACGCTCGCGACGAGCTCGGCCGTGCGGTTGGTGACGCGGTCGAGGTCGCTAGTGGCAGGCACGCCGGCCTCACGCGCAATGGTGGCCGCGCCGATTGCCGCTTCTTCATCGACGTCATCGACATGCACCAGCCGGGCGGCCGCAATCAACGCTGCGGGAATCTCGGCGGCCTTCAACCTCAACCGGTCGTCGCGGTCCCACAGTACGACGCGCTCGCCGCTACGCTCGTCAACCGTGATCACGGCAAACTGGTTCGTGCCGTCGCGCGTCACAAGATGTGAGAGGTCGATACCCCGTCCGGCCAGCGCCCGTTGCACCGTCCGGCCGTTGTCGTCGGTGCCGATCGCGCCTACGTAGGCCGAGCGCAGGCCGAGCGCGGCGCAGGCCGACAACGCGGTGGCCATCTGCCCGCCGCACGACACCGAGTGGCTGGTGATGCGTAGCTTCGCGGTCGGGCTATCGGCGCGTGGCGCGTCGGGCAGGCGGTATACATAGTCGACGGAGTTGGCGCCCACCCCAACCACATCGTAGGTGTTTCCAGCGGACATTGGCGTCGAGTATAGCTAGGATGGAGGAAATGACCAGACGGCACGCATCGGTCGTGGCAATTCTGCTGGCCCTTGGCGTGCTTGCTTCCGCTCAACAGGCCCCGCAACCTCCACAACAACCGACCTTCCGGGCCGGTACCGACCTGGTTCGCGTTGACGTAACCGCCACCGTTCGCGCCGACGAGCCGGTCGCCGATCTGCAACCGTCGGACTTCGAGCTCACCGAAGACGACGTGCCGCAGGTTGTCGAGACCATGAAGTTTGTCCGCGTCGATGGCGCGCGCACCACCGACCTGAACGAACCCCTGCCAATCCGCTCGCGCGAGCACGCCGTGCAAGAGGCGGCCCGAGACGACGTCCGGCTGTTCGGCATTTTCCTGGACGACTATCACATCGATAAGCGGCCGGAGATTACGTTGCCGCTGCGCGAGGCGATTAGCAGCTTCATCAAGCAACTCGGCCCCAACGACCTGGCGGTGATGATGGAGCCGCTCGAGAGCCTGCGCGACTTGAAGTACACGCGCTCGAAGGCCGACCTGCTCGAGCGCGTCCGCACGTTCGAAGGCCGCCGCGGCGAGGTCTTTCCGCTGAAAAGCGCCGTTGAAGAAGCGCAAATGTCGCAGCGCAACTGGATGGAGCTGCGGGCCGGGGTCACGCTGTCTGCGCTCGGCGCGCTGGCGACACAGCTGGGCGGCCTGCGCGAGGGACGCAAGTCGATTCTCTTCTTCAGCCAGGGTCCACCCGTGCGCATGGGCAGTCCCAACGACCTGCGGATGAAAGAGGCGATGGAAGCCGCCAATCGCGGCAACGTCACGATTCACGTGATCGATCCGCGGCCGCTTGGCTCGGTCGGGTTCGGCGGCGACGACATTCTGCGCCGCATTGCCTACGACACCGGCGGGCGCGCCATTGTCGGCACCAACGATCCGGAACGCCACCTGCGGTCGGTGATGGCCGATGCCAGTGCGTACTACCTGATTGGCTACACGCCGACCCGGCGGACCAACGACGGCAAGTTCCACGAAATTGAGGTGCGCGTGAAGCGCCGCGGCGTCAAGGTGACGGCACGGCGCGGCTACTGGGCCGCGAGCGAAAAGGAGCTGACCGCGGCCGCCGAGGCTGCCGCCACGCCGGTGAACGTGGCGCTGACGACGGCGCTGGCGGCGATCTCTGATTCGACGTCAACCCGCGCGGTCACCATGTGGACCGGCGTGTCGAAGGGCGAAGGCGACCAGACCCGCTTGACCTTTACGTGGGAAGCGACGCCGGGCTCTGCTGCGGCCGACAAGCCCGCTCGCCTTGAGATTCAACCGCTGGACGAGGCCGGCAAGGACTCGATGCCGGCACAAGTGATTGGCGGCGCGCCGGGCGAGTTGCCGATGATGGCGAATTTCCTGTGGCCGCCCGGGCGTCAACGGCTGCGCCTGACCTCGCAAACGGCCGCCGGCGAGACCATCGACCGCTGGGTGCAGACGCAAGTGGTGCCCGACCTGTCGAAGAGAGCGCTGGTGCTGGCCACGCCGCGCTTCTTGCGCGCGCGCAACATGATCGAGTTGCGCGCCATCGAGGCGAACCCGTCGGCCTCGCCCACTGCATCGACCCGATTTGGCGCCACCGAGCGGGTGTTGGTCGAGCTCGACGTCGCCGCGCCCGCCGGTGAAACGCCGGCGTTCAAGGTCGATTTGCTCAATGCCAAGGGCGACGTGCTACGCGCCCTCGACGTGCCGCCGCCGGTCAACGGGCGACTGCGCATGCCGCTGCCGGTTTCGAGCCTGGCCAACAGCACCTACATCCTGCGCGTCGCGGCAACCGCCGGTGAGCACTCGGCGGAGCAATGGGTGGCGTTCCGCGTCGCCCGCTAGCGACACCTGCTTCGCCGCAGGCGGTCTCGCAACCAATTCAATCCCGGGATGCCCCGTGTTTCACACCCCCAGACGTTGTATCCTCCGCTACGCCACTACCTGGACATGACGTCCTCGGCTAGATGAGGAGTTTTACGTGAAGCAGATGAGTCTCGCTTTCGTACTCGGCCTGTTTGTTCTCTTGATCGGTTCCTCGGCATACGCCCAGGCACCAGGAACGGCGGTGTTCAACAGCATCCCTTCGCCGATGCCCGGCAACGTGCCGAGCCAGGGTTACCAATGCTGTGGAACGTCCGAGCTGGGTGACGAAATTCGGCTGGAGGCTGACACGCCACGTCGCGCCGGAAACCTCACGGTGCTGATGTCGTCATGGTCATTGCACTCAAACTATCTGTCGATGCCTGCCGCCGGCTATGAGCATCCGTTCACGATTAGCCTTTACGCCGATCAGGCGAGCGCGTTAGCGCGTTCTCCATTCGCGACAGTCACGCAAACGTCCGTGGTCCCCTGGCGCCCTGAAGCGGATCCCACCTGCGCAGGTGGAACCGCGTGGCGCGCAAGCCCGACTCAGTGCTTCAACGGTTTTGCATTCACACTGAACTTCGACCTGCGGCATCTCAACCTTGACCTGCCAGACCAGTTCATTTGGGGTCTCGCGTTCAACACTAATACCTGGGGTTACGCGCCCCTCGGCGTTTCAGGTCCATACGAGTCATTGAACGTCGGCACGGCAAACGTCGACGGCGCCGGCGTGCCACCATCGGTCGGTGTAGACGTCGAACCAGATGTCGCTTACTGGAACACCGTACATGCTTCGCTCTATGCGGACGGTGGAGTTGGTGGAGTGGGAGTGTTCCGGCCGGACACGAACTGGGCTGGCTACCAGCCGGCAGCCAGGCTGACAACGTTCGCGATGCCATCCTCGACGCACGAATGCAAGAACGGAGCATGGGCTAACCTGGTCCGAGCCGACTTCAGTCCGTTCAAAAATCAAGGCGCCTGCGTCTCGTACGTCAACACTGGCAAATAGTTTACGAATCCAGATTCCTGGTAGGGGTCCCGATCCGGGACCTCTATTTTTTGGTGACGGCGACCGGCCAGTTTATGGAGCCTGTGCCCGAATGACACGACTCGCGACAACCGCCTGGTTCGCACTGATGGTTTCGATCGGCCTCGCCACGGCGCTCGTCGCGCAGCAGCCGATCACGCCTTCCACCGCCCGGGGCGAGTGGCCCACCTACGGCGGCGACCTGGCGAGCACCAAGTACTCGCCGCTCGACCAGATCACCGCCGCCAACTTCGCCACACTGCGGCCGGCGTGGCGGGCGAAGTCGCCCGACGGGTTTCTCAGCATCACGTTGCCCGACGGCAGCGAATGGTCCGCCGACTCGAAAACGATTTTCGACGAGCTGAACCGCATCGATCCCAAGCGCTGGCGCGATGGCCAGCCGCCCTTCGTGCAGAACTACAAGGCGACGCCGCTGATGGTCAACGGCACCCTCTACGTCAACACTCCCTCTTCGGTCGGTGCCGCTTATGACGCCCGCACCGGCGCGTTGAAGTGGATCTACAACCCCAAGAGCTACGAGTCTGGCACCACCACCTTGACGTTGCGGTGGAACCAGCGCGGCGTGGCGTACTGGACCGACGGCACCGACGAGCGCATCTACTGGGGCACTGGTGACGGCTACCTGGTTGCCGTCGATGCGAAAACCGGCAGGCCGGCGGCCGGATTTGGCGACCACGGCAAGGTCGACTTAATGGAGGGGCTGCCGCGTGCGAAGCGGGGGACGCGCGATTATCTCAATGCCCTGACCTACTCCGTGCAGTCACCGCCAATCGTGGTCAAGGACATGGTGATCACGCCGGCCGCCATCTCCTCGCTGATCAAGTCGAAGGAACAGATTCCGGGCTGGATCCGCGCCTTCGACGTGCGAACCGGCAAGGTGCGATGGACCTTCCAAACGGTTCCGCCAAAGGGCGAGTTTGGCAGCGAGACCTGGGCCGACGGCTCGAACGAGTACGCCGGCAAGGTGACGGTGTGGACGATGATGAGCGCAGACGAGGAGTTGGGGCAGGTGTATCTGCCGACCAACACCACGGCGCCCGACTTCTACGGCGCGCATCGTCTCGGCAACAACCTGTTTGCCGAGAGTATTGTCGCGCTCGATATCGCCACCGGCCGGCGCGTGTGGCATTTCCAGACGGTTCACCACGGCCTGTGGGACTACGACAATCCGGCCGCGCCGAACCTGCTCGAAATCACCGTCAACGGGACCCGCGTGAAGGCTCTCGCGCAGATCACCAAGCAGGGCTACATCTACACGTTCGATCGCGTCACCGGCAAGCCGGTGTGGCCAATTGTCGAGACGCCGGTGCCCTCGTCGGACGTGCCCGGCGAGAAGGCCTCGCCGACGCAGCCGATTCCGTCGAAGCCCGCGCCGTTCGAATACCAGGGCGTGAGCGTTGACGACCTCGCCGACTTCACACCGGAGATTCGCGCCGCGGCAGTCAAGGCAATCGAGGGGTTCCGATCAGGGCCGCTGTTCACCCCGCCTTCGTTGCTGGGCACGATCGTGCGGCCCGGCACGACCGGAGGCGGCAACTGGCAAGGCGCTGCCGTCGATCCGGCGACCGGCCTGCTGTATGTGCCATCGCGCAACGCCTACGGCGTTTCCAAGCTCGGCGTGCCCGACAAGGCGCTCGACAGCAACCTGCTTTACATGCAGCAGCCGGGACGCAACCCGCAGATGCCCGACGGGCTGCCGCTGTTCAAGCCGCCGTACTCGCGCATCACCGCCATCAACATGAACACCGGCGAGCACGCGTGGATGGTGCCGGCCGGCAACGGCGATCGCATTCGCAACCACCCTCGGCTCAAGGGATTGAACCTGCCGCCGGTCGGTGGCGACAGCACGTTCAGTGGGCCACTGCTCACGAAAACCCTGCTGATGTATGCCCTGACGACAGGTGGAACCACCGGCGGTCCTCGGCTGGTGGCCTACGATAAGGCAACGGGCAAGGAGATCGCGTCGGTGGACCTGCCGGGCGCCGCGATCGGCACACCGATGACCTACGCGGTCGGCGGCAAGCAGTTTGTCGCGATCACCGTTCAGGGACGGACGCCAACGGATGTCCCTGAGCTGGTGGCACTCTCGCTCCCCTAAGCCCCTAAGCCCCTAAACCCCTCAAGCCCTTTTCCCGCGCCCGGTGTCTAACTCACGCATGCCACGTCTGGCCGCCACCTGCCTGGCCCTGCTTGGACTCGCCGGTTGCGCCACCCGCGGACCGTCGCCGCAAGTTGTAGCGGAGCTCGGTAAGGCCACCGCGCTGATGCACGAGGGCTGCTATTCCTGTCTGAAGGAAGCGCAATCGATCTTCGAGAGGCTGTCGGCGCCGCCGCGGCCAGCTGCCGGTGCCGCGCGCGGTGCATTCGAGGTGACGCTGTTGATCGCGATGCGCGAGAAGGAACTCGGGTTACCGGCATCTGCGTCCCTCGACCGCGCGACGCAGCAGGCAGCCAGGTTGGTCAGCCCCGAAGAAGCGGGTGCCAATCCGTTGGTGTCGCCATCCATCCTGCTCGATGCGGCGGCGCTGGTGATCGGTGAGACTGCCGGTCTCGATCCTGAACAGCGCGCGCAGCTCACGGGCCGCGTTCGCCCCGCCCTCGATCCCACCCACCCGCAGCGCCGCGCGCTCGATGCATGGGTCGAGACCAGTCCGGTTGCGCAGTACGTCGCCTTGATGATTGATTGCGAGCAAACACGCTTGAGAGACGGCGTCAGCGCGCCCGCCATCCTGGCCAGGTACGGAGGCCTTCCGCTGATTCGCTTCCGGCTGTCGGTCTGCGGCGGCCCGGACGCGCCTGCGTCGGCGCCAATCCGTGCGGCGAATCCGCGGTTCCTCGACACGCTGTCGTGGGAGGCCCGTCGCGCGATGATCGGATCGCAAACCGAGGCGATCGACCTCTACAAGGCAGCGGAACTGCTCGGCGAGGCCCATGCCGCGTTTCCAGAATCGCCCTGGATCACCATGACATGGGCGCGCCTCAACCAGTCGATCGCTGAATTCGAGTTGGCGCTCGCCGGGTTCGACAGCGTGCTGGCTTCGTCGGCAACCCATCGCGATGCGCTGCTCGGCCGCCTGACCAGCCTCAGCTACTTGATGCGCCATCCGGAGGCGATTGCCACTGCGACGCGGATGATCGAGCTGGGGACCTGGCTGGTTGGCGACGCTTACTACTGGCGCGCGTGGAACCACTATCACCTCAAGTCACTCGAG
This sequence comes from Acidobacteriota bacterium, assembly GCA_031392125.1. Taxonomy (GTDB): domain Bacteria; phylum Acidobacteriota; class Vicinamibacteria; order Vicinamibacterales; family UBA2999; genus 12-FULL-67-14b. Next base: position 36,611 of record JANMUX010000009.1, read on the forward strand.
CCGGCGTGGGCTGACGCGGAGGTCGCAATCAAGCTGATGGAGAACACCAGTGCGTACATGCTCGCCGGGCTGATTGCCTACGACCGCAAGGAACTGCCGATCGCGGTACTTCGCTTCGATCGCTCGTTCGAACTCGACGTCACCAATTGCGATGCGGTGTGGATGGCGGGGCTGGCTCATGTCGATCTGGAGGCGTGGCCCTTGGCCTCACCAAAGTTCGCGCGGGCGATGAGTTGCTTTTCGAACGCCGCCGCGCAGGCGAAATCGGATCTGGCTGCGCTCGATGCCGACGTGAAACGTCGGGGCGGGTCCTTGAACCCGCCTGGGCGGGAGGCGCGTCAGCGAGCCAAGCTGACAAGGGACATGGAGGTGGCCGCCGAGCGATCGGCCCAGTCGGCCTTCAACGCGGCGCAGGGATATGCGCGCATGGGGCAGAAGCTGCTGGCACGGGCACACGTCGAAATGGCCATTGCGCATCCCCGCATGAAAGAGAAGGGCGAGGCGCTGAAGGCCGCGATCGAGAAAATGCCCTGACTATTGCCGCCATTCGATCACGGTAGAATGCGCTCCACAAGGGAGTCACACCGTGCCACTTCGACTTGCCGTCCGCCTTACCTGCAGTCTCGCGCTCGTTGTCTTCAGCCTGGCCCCCACCGCGGCTCAACCGCGAGCTGTGCTCGCCACGGTCGAACCGGTTCGCGATCTCGCGATGGCAGCGCCGGAATCGGTGGGCGTGTCGTCCGAACGGCTCAAGCGACTCGATGCCGCGATCAAGCAGATGGTCGACAACGGCAAGCTGGCCGGCGCAGTCACGGTGCTGACGCGGCACGGCAAGACCGTCAACCTGACGGTCAACGGCAAGAAAGACGTGCGCAAGCCAGACTTGCTCGAGCGCGATTCGATTTTCCGCATCTACTCAATGACCAAGCCGGTCACCGGCGTCGCCATGATGATGCTGTTTGAAGAAGGCCTGTGGCGCCTCGACGATCCGGTGTCGAAGTTCGTGCCCGAGTTTGCCAAGCTGCAGGTCTACGTCGGCGAGAACGCCGATGGCACGCTGAAGACCGAGCCGGCGCGCCGCTCGATGACCATGCGCGAGCTGATGACGCACACAGGCGGCCTGGGCTATGGCCTGAGCGCCGCCAACCCGGTCGATCGCATGTTCCGCGCCGGCAACCTCGCCCTTGGTTTCAAGCCGCTTCAGGAGATGGTGGACACCGTCGCCAAGATTCCGCTACTGACGCAGCCCGGCACACGCTGGTCCTACAGCATCGCCGTTGATGTCCAAGGCCACATCGTCGAGAAGTTGACCGGTCAATCGCTTGGCGATTTCATGAAGGCTCGCATCTTCGACCCGCTGGGCATGAAAGATACCGGGTTCTACGTGCCGAAAGAAAAGCTGGCCCGCCTGGCACAAGTGCACGGTGAGGACGCGACCGGCAAGCTGACTGCGCCGGACGATAGCCGGCCCGATGCGACCGTGCCGCCCGCCGGCGCCTCGGGTGGCGGCGGCTTGTTCTCGACCGCGACCGACTACGCGCGCTTCTGCGAGATGCTGCTCGGTGGCGGCCAATACAACAAGGTGCGGCTGTTGGCGCCACGCACGGTCGAGATGATGCGCACCAACCACGTACTGCCAGAGCCGCTCAAGACCATGCGCGCGGGCACAGGGTGGGGCATGGACTTCTCGGTGATGCTCGATGCCGCCATCGCCGGCGAGCCGGTGTCGAACGGCACCTTCTGGTGGTGGGGCATTGCCGGCAGCTGGTTCTTCATCGATCCGGTCGAGGATCTGGCCTTCGTCGGCATGATCCAGCACCAGGCACCGAACTTCCGGACCGTCACCGATCTTCACAGCGTGTCGAGGAACTGGGTTTATCAGGCAATCGTTAAATGATTTCGTGATCGAACGTGACGACCACCGGCCCGTGATCGCTGGTACCGATCTCTCGTTGCACTACGGACGATCGTGCGCGCGCGGCGAGGGCGCTCGACGCGAGTAGGTAGTCGATCCGCCAGCCGATGTTGCGCTGCTTGAGGCTGCGCCACGGCGCCCACCAGGTGAACAGGTTGTCGTTGTCGGGATCGAGTGCGCGGCCGACGTCGACCAGGTCGCGTGAGATCACTCGTTCGAGCAACGCGCGTTCGTCGGGGCGGGCACCAATCTGGTTGGGCTTGCGCTCGCGCTCGTGAATGTCGCGGTCCGTGCGGGCGACGTTGAGGTCGCCGCAAAAGATCACCAGCCGTCCATCGCGCGCGGCGTCAGCGGCGAAGCCGTCGAGCGCATCCAGAAACCGCAGCTTGGCCTCGAAGTCCTTGCCGCCGTTCGGCACGTAAATTGAGGCCAGCGTGATCTCACCGAGTGGCGAGGCGATCGTCGCGCAGGCAATGCGCTGTTCGAAGTCGAAGCCCGGGTGGGTGCACGAGGGGAACGCGTTCACCAGCGCTTTGGACAGTAACAAGGCGACGCCCGAATAGCCCTTCTCGCCGTGCCAGTAACTCCAGTACCCGTCAACATCCCGCAGCTCGAACGGCAACTGGTCGAGCGAAGCCTTGATTTCCTGCAGGCAGACGATGTCTGGTTTTTCCGCGGCGAGCCATTCAAGCAGTTGCCCTTGGCGGGCGCGGATGCCGTTCACGTTCCAGGTCGCGATTTTCATGTTTGTATGGAGGCGGACTGTCAGTCCCAGCCCCTCAGTCCCGGTCACTCCAGTGGACGACCATTGTCGCCGATCGTGGAGCCGTGCCGGCGACCGGGAGGTTGAGCAGGAAGCGCGTGCCATCACGACTGGCGTCGAACGCGCGGATTGGCGCCCCCGCGTCGAACAGACGATCAATCGCGCGCACAGTCGGGGCCCGGCCGGCGCCAGGCACCGGGGTCGCCCACGACAGGCGCACGACGTGAATTTCAGGGCCGCGACGGAAATACAACTCGTTGCCATCCGATCGCCAGCGCGGCTCGGTGCCGCCGGCGGTTGTCACGCGGACGCGCGTCCCCGGTGTGGGAAAAGAATCGACGTAGATCTCGAATTGTCCCGATTCGTCAGACGCATATGCGATCCAACGGCCGTTCGGGGCGAACACGCCATAAGTCTGATTGAAGGCGCGGGCGGCATAGGCGCTTGGCTTCGCGCCGTCGGCCTGCGGCACCACCCACAGGTCGTCGCGCGTCTGCGCGTCGGTGCGTCCCACCAGCAGCAAGGCGCCGTCGCGCGACCAGTCCCATAGCTGCACGGGCGGGTCGAACGTTGCACTGGTCTGCTCCGGCAACACCGCGCCGGCGCCGCGGATCATGATGTGGCGGCGCTTGCCGACCCATGCCACGCGCAGGCCGTCGGGCGACCACACCGCGCTCTCGTCGACGTCGGTGCCAAGCGACAGCCGCGTGGGGACAGGTTGCATGCCTTCCCGGATCCAGACATCGAGCGTGCGCAGCTGGGGGTCCAGTTGGGTTACGGCTGCGCGGCGCCCGTCAGGCGCAAGGCGCAAGTCCCACGACTCGGCAGGCTCGCCCGCGCGTCCGAGCATGTCACCCTTCGCCGACACCCATCGCAGTTCACGCAGCTGGGAGCCCGGCGCTCCGTAAATCAGCAGGTCGGCTGCGGCAGTGGCAAAGAGTTGCCCGAGCGGCCCCCGCCCGGCTGGCACCCCGGCGAGTTGGGAGCGCCCGACCGTTAACCCGGTCACGGGGTCGAGAGATTGAACCATCAGCGTGGCATCGCTCAACATCAGCAGCTTGCTGCCGGCGACGATCGGTTGCGCGGCGGAGGGGGAGAGGCGCGTGCGCGCGGCGGGATCATCGAGCGACGTCAACCAGATGCCGGCACGCGACGGCTCGCTCGCGGTCACCAGGTAGGCGACGTGCCGGCCGTCTGCAAGAAACGCCGGCCACGAGTGTCCGGATTCTCCCGCGCTGCGATCGACGGTGGTGAACGGCACGAGCGTGCCGTCGGGTAACCGCCGCATCAGGCCGCTCGCACCGTGAGGTGCAAACACCAGGTCGCCCGCCTGGTTCCACGCTGCGCCACGCCCGGGCGATGCGTCAGCAAGATCGCTGACCGCGCCAGAGGCCAGGTCGATCGCCCGCAGCCGGCCCTCGGCAAGAAAGCCCACCCGCGCACCATCTGGGGACCAGAACGGCGCTGCGGCGCCTGCCGTGGACGCCAGGGCGCCCGTCTCACCGGTGGAAAGATTCTGCAGCCAGAGCGAAACGACCCCGGCTCGCGCGCCTGGAAAAACCAGCCGACGGCCGTCTGGGGCCAGCGCCAGTCCAAAGGGATAGTCGGCTCCCGCCCCCACCTCGACTTCGCCTGGAGGTGTCCAGGCTCCGCGTAGGGGCTCCGGTTGAGTCGGTGCCGCTGGTGGCTCTTGCCGCTGGCGGCAACCGGACAGGGTCAGGACGGCCAGAAGTGCCGCGAGCAGGGGATATACTGTCGGTCTCACCCACAGGAGGTTGCTTCGCATGCGTAATCGTCTTCTCGCCCTGGCCGTAACTGTCGTCGTGGCAGGACTGCCCGGCGCCACCTCGGCTTTCGCACAAACCGCCGCGCCGGCACGCCGGCCAGACGTTATTTTCGTGCCCACGCCCGAGGCCGTTGTCGAGGCCATGCTCCAGGTCGCGAATGTGACCAAGGGCGACGTCGTGTACGACCTTGGGTGCGGCGACGGCCGCATTCCGGTTACGGCCGCCAAGAAGTATGGCGCACGTGGCGTGTGCTTCGATATCGATCCACAGCGCATCAAGGAAGCCAACGAGAACGTTGCCAAGAATAACGTGGGCAACCTGGTCCGCGTGGTGGAAGGGGACCTGTTCGAACAGGACCTCAGCGGCGCCAGCGTCGTCACGCTCTACCTGCTGCCGTCGCTCAACGTAAAGCTGATGCCGAAGCTGATGAAAGAGCTGAAGCCCGGCACGCGCATTGTCTCGCACGCCTTCGACATGGGCGACTGGAAGCCCGAGAAGGAACTGGACGTTGACGGCCGCAAGGTTTACTACTGGACGATCCCGAAGCGGTAGTGCATCGGCGAAGTCTGTTGTCGATCGCGGCCGTGCTGGCCGCCATCGCAGTGTTGCTGGCCGTCAGCGGCGGCGTTCGCGCCACCGTTGGCGGCCTTCGCATTTCGGCGCGGTCCCCGGTTGCCGCTGCGATCGCGGCCCTGACCGCCGCCGCGCTTTGGTGGCTGCTGGCGCGCCGTGCGAGGGCGGTCGACGCCGATCTCGACTTCGCGTGGTCTGCTATTGACCGTCACAGCGCCTGGCTGGTCGTGGCGTTTGCCCTGATCAGCGCGTCGGTTGCAACAATCTTTGCGACCAACTCCGCGAGCGGCGCCGACGCCTCGGGTTACCTGAGTCAGGCGGCCCTGTTGGCATCGGGCCGATTGTTCTACCCGGACGAGCTCTCGCTTGGCGCGGCGATCGATCCGTGGATCACCTCACCACTTGGCTGGCGTCCGACGATCTATCCGGGTCTGCAGGCCCCGACCTACCCTCCTGGCTTACCTCTCCTGATGGCATTCACCGGACCGGTGCTCGGGGCGAGCTTGCTCGTCGCGCTGTCCAGTGGCGTTGCGGTGTGGGCCACCGGCGCTCTTGCCACGCGTCTGGCAGGAGGCCTGGCCGGCGTACTGGCCGCGATTCTGATCGCCACGAGCCCCGTGTTCCTGTTTCAGTCGCTACAACCGATGAGCGACGTTCCGGTCACGGCCGCGTGGATGTTGACGTGGGTGTTGCTGCTTAAACCGGGAGGCGGGAGTAGGGAGGCGGGAGTCGGAGCTGTCCTCGCCGGAATCGCGTGCGCGATGGCCGTGTTGATTCGTCCGAATCTGGCTCCGCTTGCGGCGGTGCCGCTCTTCGTGATCGGCCAGAACCTGCGCCGGCTCGTTGCCTTCTCGCTGCCGGTTGCGTTGGCCGGAGCCGTATTGCTGTGGTTGCAGTGGCGCTGGTACGGCTCGCCCTGGCGATCGGGATACGGCACCGCTGATGAGCTGTTCGCCATCGGGAATATCGGAGCCAACGCATCACGTTATCTTGCGTGGTTGATCACCACGTCTCCTGGCCTGCTGATGGCGCTCGGCGGCTTCGCGCTCCTGTGGCGGCACACCGCGACGAAAGTGTTGGCCGCTTTCGCGGTGCTGGTCGTGACCGCTTACCTCGTCTACGCGGTCTTCGATGTCTGGTCGTACTTGCGATTTCTTCTGCCGGCGCTCGCGGTGTCAGCCGTGTTCGCCAGCGCTGCGATCGCGGCTGGCCTGCATCGCTTGCCAACGCGGTTGCGGCTGATCGCAGTCCTGGCCGTCGCGCTCGGACTGACGGCCCACGGCGTGTCCCAGGCGCGCGCGCTCGACACGTTTCGCCTGGCCGACCAGCAACACCGCGTCTCTCGGGTCGCCGGGTTCGTCGCCGCGCTTCCCACTGACGCCGTGATCGTTGCCGGCGAGCAGAGCGGCTCGCTTCGCTATTACACGGGGCGATCGATTCTGCGATGGGATGCCGCGTCGGCAGACGCGCTCTCGACGGCCATCGCGGCCGTGACCGCGGCCGGGCGCCCCGTGGTGGTTGCTCTCGATGCCTGGGAGCACGAACCATTCCGAGCGCGGCACGGAGGCGTAGCGGCGGTGACCCTCGAATGGCCGCCTGCGTTCGAGGCCGGAACGTCGCATCGGACGCGAGTCTGGAGGCTCGGCGACCGGGAAAAGTTCTTGCGCGGTGAGGTCTTGGTGACCGAGCGCGAGCCATGAGAAAGCTCGACCTTGTCTTTCTTGCCGCCATCCTCTTCACGGCCGCCGCGCTCCGTTTGTGGGCGCCCTGGGACGACGTGCTCGGCTCCGGCCGCGTCAACTTTCTCGAGAGCGATTCGTGGTACCACGTCCGGCTCGTCGAGAACCAGGTGCGCAACTTTCCGCATCGCGTCACGGTCGATCCCTACGCATCGCCCAATGGCCAATACGTGGCCGTGGCGCCGCTGCTCGACACGCTCGTGTCAACCGCCGTCGTGCTCACGCAAGGGACGTCGGCGTCGACTCGGTACATCGAGCGGGTCGCGGCGCTGACGCCGGCAGTGATCGGCGTGCTGGCGGTCGCCGCGGTATGGGCGCTCGGTACCCTCGCCTTCGATCGCCGCGCCGGCCTGATCGGAGCATTGCTGGCGGCGGTGCTACCTGGACATTTTCTCGATCGAACACTCGTCGGCTTTGTCGACCACCACGCGCTCGAAGTCTTGCTGTCGTTCGCCGCCCTGGCGGCGCTCGTGTGGACGGCCCGAGTCCCCGATCCCCGCCCCCCGATCTCCGATCCCCGATCCCTGATCCCCGCTGGAGCCGCAGGTATTTTCCTGGGTCTCTACCTTCTCGCCTGGAGCAGCGGTGCGTATTTCGTCGCGATCCTCTCGGGGTGGGTTCTGCTGGCTCCGTTCATCGGTGCGTCACGAGAAGCCGCTGTTGCGGCTGCCCGATCAGCCGCCATGGCCGGTGCCACCGCGTTGCTCGTGGTTCTCGCGTTCCAGGATCCGGAACTGTTTCGCTACAACACGCAGGTTGCATCGCTCGCCGGCTTGGTCGCCGTGTCCGGGCTGGTGAGGGCGCTGGCCGGCCGAACCCGCGCCCTGCTCGGAGTGCTCGCCGCGACGGCGGTCGTCGCCGCTGGTCTCGCCTACGTGGTCACACCTGAACTGCTGCGGCAGGTAAGCACTGACTTGGCGCGGTTTCACCCCGACCCCACGCGCATGGCCGTGCTCGAGGCGCGGCCGCTGTTTCTTTACACCGGCAACTGGGAGTGGACGCAGCCGTGGACGTTTTTCCGCGGCGGGTTCTACGTCGGCCTGGTGGCGGTGGTGTCACTGGCGGCGAGCCTGTGGACATCCCGACGCCTGGATCATTTGTTGATCGTGATCTTCACACTGGTCAACTACGTCGCGACCGTCGGCCAGAATCGCTTCGGTTACTACCTGGTGCCCGCTTCGGCACTGGTGGCGGGGTGGTTGTGCGTGCGCCTGCTCGATTGGGGCGGTGTGCCTCATGCCGGCAACCCGCAACCGCAGGTGGAGCGGTGGTTCCCTGCGCAGCGAGAGGTGGCCATCATGCTCGTCGCCGGCGTCGCCATTGCTCCCAACCTGCTTCCTGCCGCCCTCACCACGACCCGTGCAGGTGGCATGCCTGGGTACTGGGCTGCTGCCATGGATTGGCTGCGCACCTCGACGCCAGAGCCTTTCGACACGCCCGGCTATTACTACGCACGCTATGCGAACGCGAACGCCGCCGCCAGTTACACCGTGATGAATTGGTGGGACCAGGGCTACTGGCTGGTACAGGCTGCCCACCGCGTGCCGGTGTCGAACCCTACGCAGAGCGGGGCGCCGACCGCCGCTGCATTTCTGACGTCCACCGACGAAGTCGCTGCGATCGAGATACTGAAGGCCGAGCGAGCGCGCTATGTGATGGTCGATTGGGAGATGCCCTTCCGCGACGCCGGCAACGGCGCACTGGCCGGCCGATTCCAGAACCTGGCCGACTGGGCGCGCATTCCAACCGAACGGTTTTACTCCCTCTGCTACACGCGCGAGCGCGAGACCGACCCGTGGAGCCCGAGCTGGATCTATACCGAGGCGTACTATCAGACCCTGGTCTACCGGTTGATGGTGCTCGGCGGTCTGCCTGCGGCTCCGGCCAGCAACACCTGGGTGATGCGAAAGCAACAGCGGCTCGACACCTCCGGCCGCGAGTTCTGCGAGGTGTCCGAGGCGCAGTCGTACGCGACTGCCGATGAAGCCAAGCGCGTCGCCGCGACGCGCGGACCAGCGTTTGTTGCCGTCGGCCTTACACCCTGGCAGCCGGCGTTTCCGGTCGCCGGCATCTCGGGCCTGCGCGTGGTCCAGGAGTTTCGCGAGCCGCAACTGAAGCCGAACGAGACGCCGATGGTGCGGATCTTTGAACTCACCAAATCACCAGATTGATTTACTCCGCCCTCAACGCGACCGCCGGATCCGTCGCAGCAGCCCGGCGTGCCGGCATCCAACACGCGGCCGCCAGAACTACGGCGAACAGCATGGCCGTGCCGCCGAAAGCGATCGGATCAACCGCCGGCACCCCCACCAGCAGGCTCTGCGCCAGCGTCCCGATTACGGCTGCCAGCACCAACCCAATCACTCCACCGGTGGTCCCAAGCCAGGCCGCCTGCTTGATGACCATCGAACGCATG
>JANMUX010000239.1:0-4666 GCA_031392125.1 Acidobacteriota bacterium
GGCGCACTGCATGGCCGTGCCGGCCGCGCCCTTCATCAGGTTATCGATGGCGCACAGCGCGACCACGCGACCCGTTGCCGCATCCAGCTCGAAGCCGACATCGGCGTAGTTGCTGCCCGACAGGATCTTGGGCTCGGGGTAGCGATAAAGGCCCGTGCGTTCCTTGACGATGCGTACAAACGGCTCGTTGTTGTAGGCCTCGCGGTACGCCTTCCAGATGTCTTTCTCCGCAGTCCCGGGCTTGACGAACACGTGGGCGGTGGCCAGCACGCCGCGGACGTTGTCCACCGCCGTGGCGCTCATGTGCACGTCGGTCGTCACGTTGGCGAGCTGCAAGGCTTGCAGTACTTCGGCGGTATGGCGATGGCCGGTCGGCGCGAAGCTGCGCATCACGCCCGAGCGCTCGGGGTGGTGCGTTGAATCGGATGACGCTGCGCCGCCTTCGCTGCTGCCGACCTTGACCTCGCAGATGATGCCTCGCGCGGTGTCGATTAACCCGGCGGCGGCCAGCGGCCACACGGCGAGCGTGGTCGCGGTCGCGTTGCAGCCAACGCCGCTGACGTAGTGCGCCGTCTTCAGCTCGGCGCGATGCAACTCCGGCAGGCCGTAGACAAACTTCTCGAGCCAGGCGGGATTGGTGTGGGGCTTGCCGTACCACTTGTCGTAGCTGGATGCATCGGTGAGCCGAAAGTCAGCACTGAGATCGATGATGCGATCGGCGAGCGTCGACAGCTGTTCGATCCGGCTCATCGCGCTGCCGTGCGGCAACCCGAGAAACAGCAGGTCGCACTTCTCGACCGCCTCAGACCGCACAAACTTCAGTTGCGTGCGCTTGCGGAGGTTGGCGTGGGTGAAGTGCACGAACTGGCCATCGAGCCGCTCACTCGTGACCTGCTTGACTTCGAGATGGGGATGCGCGAGCGCGAGGCGCAATAGCTCCCCGCCGGTGTAACCCGATGCGCCGACGATCGAAACCGCAAGGGGAGCGGCCACGACTAGGCTGACGCGCCGTCGGCGAGGGAGATCGAGGCCAGTTGCGGGCCATCATCTTTCCAGCCGTTGGCCGCGTTCCAACCGTCCTTGGCGACCTGGAGGCAGAAGTCCACCATGCGCTCCGGGATGTTCACGTTGGTCGGCGCAATGCTGTTGCGGAATTCCATCGTGTAGTTCACCTCGTTGACCAGCAGGCCGCGGTCCGGATCCTCGAACAGGTCAAGCGCCACCACGCCGCCGCCGCACGCCTTGGCGGCGCGGGTGCAGATGTCGGCCAGTTCCGGGGTGACGGGACAGTTGCTGGACGAGCCGCCACGCGCGGTGTTCGTGATCCAGTTAGGCGACGTGCGATAGATCGCGCAGATCGTTTCCGGTCCCACCTGGAACGCGCGGATGTCGCGGCCGGGCTTCTGGATGTATTCCTGGATGTAGAAGATGCTGTGGTGGTAGCTGCCGAGCGTTTCCTTGTGCTCGAGCACGGTCTCGGCGGCGTCGCGGTCGTTGATCTTGCTCAGCAGCCGGCCCCATGAGCCAACCGTGGGCTTGAGGACCACCGGGTAGCCGAGCCGCTCGATTGCCTCGATGGCGCTCTCGGCGGTGTAGGCCACCAGCGCCTTCGGCTGCGGCACGCCGGCGGCGGCCAGAGCACTGGTCGTCATCAGCTTGTTGCCGCAAATATCAGCGCAGAGCGCGGTGTTAACGGTCTTCACGCCCTGGTCGTTGAGGATCTTCAGGCTGTATAACGCGCGGCTGTGGTTGATGCAGCGCTCGACGATCACGTCGTAGTCCTTGAAGGGGTGGCTGCCGACGTCGGTGATGTCGAAGATCAGCTTCTGGTCGTCGATCAGGTCGAGCGCGACGCCGCGGCGTTCGAATGCCTCGAACAGCAGCTTCTCCTCGACGCGGACCCGGCTGTAGAGCACGCCGACTCTCAAGCGGCCGGGGCCCCCGGCGCGCGGACTTTGCGCGCTGGGGTGGCTACTCACCCCAGTCCTCTTCCTCCTGGGGCGCCAATGCCAGCGCGAGCGGCTCGAGCGAGGTGATCTCGAGCTCGGCGCCGCAGCCGGGGCACTGGGTGATTTCGTTTTGCATCACCTTGGTGAGGGTGACGTCTGCAAAGCACTCGGGGCACTGCGCCGTGCCGGTGGCGGTCGGAAGGGCCATCGCGTCGAAATCCTGTCAGAAGCCGGGGTTAATCGTTGTGGTGCAGTTCGTACTCGCGCTGGACGCGCGCGTTCTGATTGGCCTGCTTGGCGTCGCGCTTCTTCGCCGCGCCAAGGGCCAGGGCGTGGGTCGACTCCGACTTCACCGCTGGAATCGACAGCAGTTTTTCCAGTTCAGTGCTGTGGCAGGCCGGACACGCCGGCGTTTCGCCGTTCGGGCGAACCAGCATTTCAAATTCCTTCGCGCACTTCTTGCAGGCGTATTCGAATATCGGCATCTCGTGTCTCCTGGGCAGAACTAAAGTTCTGCCCTCCTGGCACATTCGAAAGTGCCACCCTCCTGGCACATTCTGAAGGTGCCCCTGGCACACCGCGTGTTGCTACTTTACGCGGCCTGCGTAACCGGCCGCGAGCAACTGCACCTTGAAGGCAGCGCCGCGGCCCACGATGTACAAGGTCTTCTTGTCGGGGCCGGCAAAGGCGATGTTCTGGCCTTGCAACGACAGGGGGATGGTTCCCAGCAGATTGCCGGTGGAACTGAACACGTGCACCCCGCCGAGCGACACCACGTAGACACGGCCGTCGTTGTCGATGGCGAGTCCGTCGGCGCCGCTGTTGAACGCGCCGGCCAGCGTCGTGTTCACCGTTGGATATTTCGCGAAGTTGCGGCGGTTGCCGACCGAGCCATCGGGCTTGATGTCGAAGGCCAGCACGTACTCGCCGGCCGTGTCATTCACGTATAGCGTCTTCTCGTCGGGGCTCAACTGAATGCCGTTGGGGCGGACAATGCCCTCGGCGATGCGCATCGACTTGCCGCCTGCCGGCACGTAGTACACCGCAGGGGTTAGTGGCGGCGTCGGCGGCGGTTGTCCGGGAGCGGCGTTCGGGCCGGGCTCCGAAAAATAGACGCCACCCTTCTTGTCGACGACGAGATCGTTGGGCCGGCCGTACGGCTTGCCATCGAAATTGTCCGACAGGGTGGTCTCCTGACCCTTCGGATAAATGACGCCAATCCGCGTCTGGCCAGGAGTGGTCTGCACCGAGATCAGTCGGCCTTTGCTGTCGAAGGCCAGGCCGTTAGAGCCGTTCGTATTCTCGAGGAACGGCGCGATGTTGTTGTCCTTGTCGATCCGCGTGATGCGGTTGGCCTGGGTTTCCGTGAACAAGAGGCTGCCATCGGGCATGCCGATCGGCCCTTCGGTGCCGGTGAAGCCGCTCTTGATGACCTCGACCTTGGTGCCCGCGGCGATCACGCCGGGAATGGCCGTGGCGGTGGTTTCCGCGACGACTGGCGGCGCTGGAGCCTGGGCATCTGCACCGGTGGCAAGAACGGACAGCAGGGCGACGGTAGTCAGTGCACGCATTCGGGATACCTCGGAACGACAATCTTATCCCGGGAACGTGTAATATCTCCTGCTCAAGGGGAGGCATCCGAATGGGACGTGTACTACGAGTGAGTCTACTGGTCGCGGCTGGAGTGGTCGCGGTTGGCGCGTTGGGCGGCGGGTTCTACGCGCAGGCTCCGCAAGCGCCGGCGAAAGAGGCGTGGATGGCGGCGACGGTTACCAACGACGCGCCAAATCCCTACAACACGATTGAAGGTTGGGCGAAGCTGCCGGAAGGCCGCACCTGGGGATCGACGAGCGCGGTTGAGATCGACAAGGACGGCCGCAGCATCTGGGTCGCCGAACGTTGCGCGGCCAATTCGTGCTGGGACCGCGCGAAGGGCGAGATGTCGCCGCTCAACACCGTGTTCAAGTTCGACGCCAACGGCAAGATGGTGACGAGTTTCGGCCAGGGCATGTTCGTCTTCCCGCACGGCATCCACGTCGACCGCGACGGCAACATCTGGGTGACCGATGGCCAGAGCAACCTGCCCGCCCGCGCGCCCGGTTCGCCGGCCGATGCGCCATTGCCCGCGATGCCCGCGAAAGTCGTGGGGCACCAGGTGATCAAGTTCAGTCCCGAAGGCAAGGTGTTGCTGACGCTCGGCAAGCCGGGCGGCAACGTGCCCGGTCAGCCGGCCGATCCGGCGTCGTTCTACCAGCCGAACGACGTGATCACGTATCCCAACGGTGACATCCTGGTCGCCGAAGGCCACGGTAATGCCGCCCCCGCTACGGCCCGGCTGATCCGGTTCGATCGCACCGGCAAGTTTCTCCGCGAATTCGGCAAGATGGGCAGCGGCCTCGAAGGCGAGTTCATGCAGCCGCACGGCCTGGCGTTCGATTCGAAGGGCCGCCTGTTCGTCGCCGATCGCTCGAACAACCGCATCCAGATTCTCGACGCCGAAACCTACAAGACGCTCGACACCTGGTACCAGTTCAGCCGCCTGAGCGGCATCTTCATCAAGGACGACATCATCTACGGTGCCGACTCCGAGTCGGGCTCTGTCAGCCCGCCGCACTACGCGTGGCAGCGCGGCATTCGCATTGGCAGCGCGCGTGATGGCAAGATCACCGGGTTCATTCCCGATCCGTCACACGTCGGACTGACCTACGAGATGGTCG
>JANMUX010000279.1:0-11610 GCA_031392125.1 Acidobacteriota bacterium
GCGGTCAGCCGCATCCAGGCGCGCATTCTGCGCGACACACTCTTGCGGATCTAGACGGGGGGTCGGGGATCGGGGATCAGGGATCAGGGATCGGGGATCGGGGATCGGGGGAATGGCGGGTTTGTGGCAGGATCACGGGCATGCATCGATACCTTTCATGTCTCGCGCTGGTTGGACTCGCCAGCATGACGGTCGGCAACCAGACGTGGGCCCAGGGCGATTTCGTCGCCCGCGCCAAGGCCTTGCATAAACAGACGCCGCTGATTGACGGCCACAACGATTACCCGTGGGCGCTACGCGGCCTGGATCCAGGACGCGACTTCAGCAAGGCCGAGATCTCCAAGTCGGTGCCGGCGTTGATGACCGACATCCCGCGGCTGCGCCAGGGGGGCGTTGGCGGACAGTTCTGGTCGGTCTACGTCCCCTCGAACATGCAAGGCAAGCAGGCGGTGCGGGCGACGCTCGAGCAGATCGACATCGTGCATCGCATGACGAAGCAGTGGCCCGAAACCTTCGAGATGGCCTACACCGCCGCCGACATCGAGCGGTCGTTCAAGGCCGGCCGCATTGGCTCGCTGATTGGCATGGAGGGCGGGCACTCGATCGACAACTCGCTGGCGACGCTGCGCATGTTCTACGCGCTCGGCGCGCGCTACATGACGATCACGCATTCCGCCAACCTGGCGTGGGCCGATGCGAGCACCGACACCGCGACGCTCGGCGGCCTGTCGAAGTTCGGCGAGGAAGTGATTCGCGAGATGAACCGGTTGGGCATGCTCGTCGATCTCAGCCACGTCTCGCCCGGCACCATGGAAGACGCGCTCAGGGTCAGCGAAGCGCCGGTGATTTTCTCGCACTCATCGGCCAAGGCGCTCTGCAATGTGCCCAGGAACGTGCCCGACAATGTGCTGCAGCTCACCGCCAAGAATGGCGGCGTCGTGATGGTCACGTTCGTGCCTGGCTTTATCTCGCAGGCGGTCGCCGACCACGACGCCAAGAAGCTCGAGGGAACGGCACCAAAGGCCACCCTCTCGCAGGTTGCCGATCACATTGACCACATCCGCAAGGTTGCAGGCATCGACCATGTCGGCCTGGGCGGAGACTTCGACGGCATCACGCAGGTGGTGGCGGGACTCGAAGACGTTTCGAAGTACCCCGACCTGACTGCCGAGTTGCTGAAGCGCGGCTACAAGGACGAGGACATCAGGAAGATTCTCGGCCTGAACGTGCTGCGAGCGATGAAACAGGCCGAGAAGGTCGCGGCAGGGCTACAGAAAACACGGCAGCCCTCGACCGCGACCATCGAACAGCTCGATGCCAAATAGTTGGCCACAGAGGACACTGAGAACCCAGAGGATGCTTTTCTAAATGCCGGTACACGGTATTTCAAAAAATATTCTCTGAGTCCTCTGTGTTCTCTGTGGCTAATTACTCAGCCCGCAGCGCGATCAGCGGATCGACCGTTGTCGCCTTTCGCGCCGGGATCAGGCACGCCATTACGCCCGCCAGGATGAAGACGACGGCGACGGCAAAGAAGATTAACGGGTCGCGTGGCGCCGTCTGGTACAGATACGACGACAGCACACGGCCGGCGGCCAGCGCGCCGGCAATGCCGACCGCCAACCCAATCACCACGAGCGTCAAGCCCTGGCGCAGCACCATGGTCAGCACGCTGTCGCGGCTGGCGCCGAGTGCCATGCGCACGCCGAACTCACGGGTGCGTTGCGTCACCGAGGTGGCGATCACGCCGCCAATGCCGGCAAGGGTCACCAGCAGCGCCAGTCCGGCGAAAATCGCCAGCAGCGTTGCGGTCAGCCGAGGCGCAGCAAGAGCCTCGGAGCGCAGGTCGTCGAGCGTCTGCACGGCCTCCACCGGCTGGTTGGGATCGACGGCGTGCACGGTCTCGCGCAGCAGTTGGGCAAAGCTACCGGGATCCGCCGAGGTCCGCACCAGGATCTGTCCGGCAAACCCTTGTGGTGTTTGCGTCAGCGGCAGGTAGACCTGGGCGACGGTCTCTTGCGCCAGGCCGAACTGCTTCACGTCGCCGACCACGCCGACGATGGTGTACCAGTTCTGTCCGCGATCAGTGGAGACGCGACTGCCGATGGGTTCGCTGCCCTCCCAGTAACGCGCCATCGATCGATTGATGACGACGACGTTCAGGGACTGGTCGGTGTCGAGCTGGTTGAAGACACGACCGCTGACGAGCGGGATGCCGATGGTGTCGAAGTACTGATCGCTGGCGACACGAACGTCCATGGTCGGCCGGCGCTCGGGGTCTTCGGTGACCCGGCCTTCAATGTCGAACCGCCGCGACCCAGGCGCCGACCCGGACAGCGGAACCGCGTTGGTCACCGCCACCGACACCACACCTGGCTGCGACTGCAGCCGATCGATGATCGGCAGATACAGCCGGCGCAGTGCGTTGACGTTGCCATAACGGGAGAAGTTGCCATAGACCTCGGCCGACAGCACGCCGTCGGTCCGATAGCCCGTTTCCACCTGCTGAAGCTTGTAAAAGCTCGAGAGCAACAGGCCGGCGCCGACCAGCAACACCACCGAGACGGCGACCTGCGCGACGATCAGCGCGCCTTGCATTCGGCGGCGCCCGGCGGCATCGCCCGCCTGGCCGCCACCCTGCTTGAGTGCCGATACCAGGTCAACGCGCGTGCCCATGGCCGGCAGCGTGCCGAACAATATGCCGGTGACGATCGAGACGCCCAACGTGAACACCAGCACCCACAAATCGATCGACACTTCCCCGGTGCGCGAGGTAAAGCGGCCGACAAAGGTCGTCAGCATGCCGATGGTTGCCCACGCGAAGGTGACGCCAATCACGCCGCCAGTCACCGCAAGTAACGTGCTTTCGGTGAGCAGCTGCCGGACGAGACGGCCACGGCCGGCGCCGAGGGCCGCTCGCATGGCAAGCTCGCGATCGCGTCCGAGCATGCGGGCCAGCGTCAGGTTGGCCACGTTCGCACACGCGATCAGCAGGATCAGGCCGGTGATGCCCAGCAGGATCAACAGCATCTCGCGCGCCCCGCTCGTCAGCGCCTCGCGCACCGGTACCGTCGTGGCCTGGAAGCCCGAAGTCTCAGGGCGATAGGCCGCGGCGTTGACCTTGTCGCGCGTGAAGGTGTGGCAGATGGCGCCGACGGCGCTGGCCGCCTGCTCCTTGCTGACACCGGGTTTCAGCCTGCCGAACACGCTGAGGGCGCCGAAGGCGCGGCGGTTCTGGGCAATGTTGCCTTCGGCCGCGGCTCGGAACGGACACGCCAGCACCGGCATGTAGACGTCGTTTTCCTGAGGATAGTGCGGCACGTTCGGCAGCACGCCGATCACGCGGTGCGGCCGATCGTTCATCTCGAAGACCTGGCCGATAATGCCGGGGTCGCCGCCGAACTTGGTCCGCCAGTAGGTGTGGCTCAAGACCAACACCGCCTCTGCGCCCTGCACATCGTCCGAGGTGACGAAGGTGCGGCCGATCAGCGGCTTGATGCCCAGCAGATCGAAGAAGTTCGCGGACACCACGCCCGTGTCGACACGATCGGGTTCACCGCGATTAATCAGGTCGAAGTTCATCTGGTGGTATTCGACCAGCCCGTCGAACACGTCGGCCCGCTCGCGATAGTCGAAGTACTCCGCAATCGCTACCCCGGTCTGCCGCTGTCCTGCCAGTGGCGCTGACTGCTGCACGACGACGAGGCGGTCGCCGTGTTCGTAGGGCAGCGGCTTGAGCAGCACGCCGTTGATGACGCTGAAGATGGCGGTGTTGGCGCCGATGCCCAGGCCGAGCGTGAGGACCGCGAGGGCGGCGTAGCCCGGGCGCTTGACGAGCGCCCGGGCGCCGTAGCGCAAGTCGGCCCCCAGCATCTCGAGCCAGCTCACGCCACGCGCGTCGCGGGTTTCTTCCTTGTGCTTTTCCATCGGTCCGAAACTCCTGAGCGCGCGGGTGCGCGCTTCGTCCGGGTTCATGCCCAGCTTGATGTTCTTCTCGGTTTCCATCTCGATGTGGAAGCGCATCTCGGCGTTCAAGCCGCGATCGAGCTGGTTGGCACGAATGAGCGCGTTCAGCCGCTTCCACATGGGCTTCTCTAGGCTTCGCTCGCGAGAATCTTCGCCACGGCGCCGGTCATGCGGTCCCACTGCAGCGTTTCGTCTTTCAACTGGCGGGCGCCGGTCTTGGTCAGGCTGTAGAACTTGGCCTGGCGGTTGTTGTCGGAGGCGCCCCACTCCGCGTCGATCCAGCCGGCGGTCTCGAGCCGCTGCAGCGCCGGGTAGAGCGAGCCTTGGTTGACGCGCAACACGTTCTCGGAGATTTGCTGGATCCGCTGCGAGATGCCCCAGCCGTGTTGAGGGCCGAGAGCCAGCGTCTTCAAAATCAAGAGATCGAGAGTGCCTTGCAGCAGGTCGAGTTTCGCCACTGTTATTTTCCGGTCTTTGCGGGAAGCTTCTTGAGCGTCCAGCCTTCGATGGAGCCGTCGTACATCTTCACCTGCGTGTGCCCGAGGTAATCGAGCGTGAAGAACAGGCGGGATGCCGGCACCGGCGAACCGTAGATCATCACCTTGGAGCTGTCGGTGATGCCGGCCGCAGCAAAGACGGCGCGCAGCAGGGCGAGCGCGGTGCGTAGTGTCGACATTCGACAGAAGAATGAGCCCGCTCTTGTCGAATGTCAACAAGAGCGGTCAAGAATGCTGGGACGAACGTATAATACGCGGCGAAACCGATGATCAAACGATGGCTGTCCTTCGTCCGGACCTATCGAAAGGCTCGCCGACTGGGCTTCACGCTGGTCGATGCGATGCGCGCCGCGCTGGTCAATTCGCGCGGCGCGTAGCCCATGCCGGGCGGGTCTGACCTTTCCACCGGAGCACCTTGTGCGGAGGTGTAAGCTCCGTCCTACTTAATCGCGGCAATCACGCGCTTGGCAAACTCGGCTTCGTTACCGGCGTGCCAGCGCCACACGACGACCAGGTCGTGATCCGGTGAGATCAGGATCGTGTTGCTGCCCGCGCCGCGTGCGCCATACACGTTCGCCGGCAAGCCCGGATAGTTCTTCCCCGACTTGTTCAACCACCACAGGTATCCGTAGTCCGGGCCGTTCGCGCTCGGCGCGACCGCCGCCTTCACGTAGTCGGGCGGCACGATCTGTTTGTCTCCCCACTTGCCGCCGCGCAGCCACAGGTAACCGAAGCGCGCCATGTCCCACGAGTTAATCCACACGCCGCCGCCCCAGCGCGTGCCGCCGCTCACCGACGGCATCTTCTTGCCATCGATGGTCACGTAGCTGTTGTGGTACGGCACCCACTTCCATGAATTCGAGGCGCCGATCACGTCCATCACCTCATCGCGGAACACTTCCGGCACCGGCTTGCGGAAGGTCTGCAGCAACGACATGCCCAGCCGATTGATGCGCACGTCGTTGTATTCGTAGAAGGTGCCGGGACGCTTCAACTCGCGCGGCTTGCGCTCGCCGTCGCCGAACGCCTCGGCGCCGACGAAGTCGTCCTTCTTGCCGAACATGGCGCCTTCCCACTCGGTCTCCTGCTGCAGGTGCATCTTCCAGGTGACCTGCGCGTTGCGCGGCGAGTCGTAGCCACCGTCTTTGACCGTCGCGCCGACCGGCGCGTCCAAATTGGGGATCTTGCTATCGCGTATGGCGATAGCGGCCACCGTCGACATCATGCTCTTGGCCACCGAATAAGTAGGGTCGGCCCACGTCGTGTCGCCGAACTCGGCAACAACGTAGCCCTTGTAGATGACGACGCCGTTGGTCTTGGCGCGCCTGGTGGGGACCGAGCCGAGCAGGGAGCCGAAGATCTTCTCCTGGTCAGAGAAATCCATGGCACGGTTCGACTCGCGCGTCTGTGCCCAGGCCACCGCCTCCGCGAGCTTGGCGGGATCCATGCCGAGCTCTGCGGGGGACTTCTTCGCCCACGTCCCTGCTGGCGGATAGTACGGCGCGCTCTGTGCTGTCACCAATGCAGCCACGGAGACACAGAGGCACAGAGCAGCCGATATTCTCAGGACTGAAGGGCGACTAGTGAAGTGCTTTTTCATCATGACTCCCGTAAGGAATTCCTCTGCGTCCCCTGTGTCCTCTGTGGCTAATATCCAGGCCCCAGCAACACCGCATTCATAAACAACAACATCGTCGACTCGGTAAAGGCGCGGTAGTTTGGATCCTCGGCAAAGCCAATCACGTGGCCCTGGCCGAAAGGCTGGTGCATCAGAAACGCCTTCTGCACGAGGATGTCTTGCGCTTCTGGCCAGATCAGGCCCGAGGCGATCAGCTTGTCCTTGGTGCCGTAAATGCCGACGTTGCGGCCGTTGTTCAGCTTGAGCGGCGCGAACACCCGATTGCCCTCGATCATGACCTGGGTTTCGCCATCATTGCCGGCCGTGAGCCAGTGATTGGTGTCGAGCGTGACGCGCAGGATGGCGCCGGGCTGCGAGGCGGGCCGTTCGCGATCGGGCTGAATCGCCTTGTCGTAGTCGAACGCTTCGCCCGGCTTCGGCGCCGCACCCGCGGCACCTGAGGCACCGGAGGCACCTGCGGCACCCGAGGCACCGGTCGCCGGCGGAGTATCAGGCCGGCCATCCTTCAGCAGGCCTGTCGTCTCCAGCAAACCAACGCTGGCCCCCGTCGCCCAGCGCGTCGCCTCGGCCAGGGTCACCAGGGTGCCGCCGCTGCGCAGCCAGTCCTTCATGCGGTTCAGGACCGCGTCGTTGATGGTGCCGGCAAAGTTGCCCGAGGGCATCACGATGACGTCGAAGTCGTGGAAGTTGGCGCGGGCCAGTGAGCTGGTGCGGACGGCAGTCACGTTCTGGCCAAAGCGGCGCTCGAGTGTGTAGCGCGTCCAGCCGGCCGACAGCGTGCTGGTTGGCGTGTCCCACACCAGCAGCACCTTCGGCATCTTCAGTTGCTGCACGTCGTTGCTCCCGAGCGAGGTGCCTTCGTCTACCCACGAAGAATCGATCGGGACGAGGTCAACGCTGTGGCGAAGCGCGAGCGCCGAGAGCCTGGCGTTCAGGTCCGCGGGATTCTCGATGGTGCGGAAGAACGCGGTGCCGATAGCATATTGACGGCCGTTGTGAGTGAACGCGCCGCCCACGCTGCGAATGCGCAGTCCCTGCTTGAGCGCATCGGCCGACAGCGCGGCCGCGCCCGATCCCCACGGCATCAGGTAGCCGACCTTTGCCGCCGCGAGCGTTCGCGCCGGCATCGGCGCGTCATACTGCGACGGCACGTTGGTCGTCCGGACGGCGATGGCCGCAGGGCTGGTGACCAGTTCAACATCAAACAGCATGGGAAGGTTCCACGCCGTGATGTCGTAGATCTGGTCGTTGAGCCGCATCTTGCGCCGTTCTTCCTGCTTGCGGATGAACTCGGCGGGCTGCTCGGTCTTCGGGTCGAGCAGGTTGCGCACCATGCGCGCGGTCGGCTGCGCGTTGGAAACCAGGTAGGTGCCGGCCGGCAGGGTGCGCGAGGCGAGCTTGATCGGTTCCTCGGCGCGTCTCACCTCGATGCCCTGCGTCGCCAGGTTGCGCGCCAGCAGGTCTGCGCGTGACGGATCGTGTCCGGCCACGATCAGGTACTCGCGAATGGGCCCCTTCTCGCCTTCGGCAACCGCGCTGCGGCGATACTCCAGGTAATCGCGCATCATCCGCTCGCGATTGCGGGCCGCCGTGATTGCGGTGGTGATGGCGGCGTTGAAGTGGTGCATCACGCCGTCTCGATACGTCAGGGTGTCGCCGTCGCTGCGGGCAAACGACAGGCCGCGCGCCGACGCCTGCTCGTAGGTCATGCCGATCGAGCCCTGGAAGGTCGGCCACGAATCGCCGTAGCCAGGGTAGAAGGCATCGTAGACCTCGCGGATGTAATAGGCCCAGCCGCGCTCGTCGAAGCGAGCCGCGTTGGCGCGGCCAATCAGCTCCCACGACGCGATCTGGCTCTTGGTGATGTGCGGGTTCAGCGGATCCGCCGGCGGCGCGAAGTAATACGCGTTGTCGCCTCCCTGCTCGTGCAGATCCACGGTGACCTGGGGCACGTACTCGAGACCAATCTTGATGCGTCCCCGGGTTTCAGGCTGCGACTGCGCGAACCAGTCGCGGTTCATGTCGAACAGGTAGTGATTGACGCGGCCTCCCGGCCATGGCTCGTCGTGCTCGGCGGAGTAGGGCGCGGAGTCGGGCGAGGCAGCGCGGCCTTGCAGGTTCTGGAACACGAACCGGGCGCGGCCGTCCGGGTTCTGCATGGGGTCGATCAGCACCAGCGCATCGCGTGTGACCGCGTCGATGCCGGCATCGCCCTGTGCCGCCAGCAGGTGATACGCCTCGGCGAGCGCCGCGTCGGCCGACGAGATCTCGTTACCGTGGACGCCGTGGACCAGCCACACGACAACCGGCAGTTCCTTGACGAGGCGTTCGGATTCAGCAGGCGCGACGTTGCGAGGGTCGGCAAAGCGCCGCAGGTCGGCTTTCACCTGGTCCAGTTTGGCGATTCGATCGGGGCTGCCGATCACCAACAGCCAGAGCGGCCGGCCCTCCCACGAGCGCGCGTACTCGACCAGTCGGGTGCGAGTGGGCGCCGCTTTCTGCAGCGCCTGCAAATACTGCGCAATGCCCTCGGGCGGCGTGATGACCTCGCCATGCTCGTGGCCCAAGACCTGCTTGATGGTGGGAATGGCCGTGTCGTATTTGGCGCCTGGCCACAGCGCAGGCTCCTGGGCGGCCGCGGATGCTGGCCACAGAGGACACAGAGAACACAGAGTCAAAACAATCAGAACAACACGCCTGCTCATTTGTCGAAGTGCTCCACGATTTGTTGTGCGAAACGGCCGATGCGATCTTCGGCCTCGCCGTAAGGGCCAGTAATGGCGTTGCCGAGAAAGGACACGACGATTGGTCCGGAGCGCGCGTAGATGATGCCGACGTCGTTGGCCAGCACCGGTGGAAAATCGCCGGTCTTATGGGCGACCGGCACAGAGATGAAGTGATTCAGCCGCCGCTGCCCCGCCAGCTGGGCGCGCAGCATCCGCAGCATCTCGTCGCAACTGGCGGCCGAGGCGATGGTCTTCTTCTCGATTGCCTCGAGCATCTGGCCGGTCGCCCGCGCGCTAATCTCGCCCAGCCAGTAGGCGCGGTCGCCGTTGGTCTTGCCATTGCGATCATCGGTTGGCTTCAGCGCGTTGTACTTCGCGAACAAGTCGCCGGTGGTCTGCACCAGCCGCATGCCGCCAGGCCCTGAGCCTGTCGAAGGGTCGCCGTAACCGCGCTCTTTCAGCCATGCGTTGACCCGTGCCACACCGCCCACCTTGGCGATCGACAGGTCGGTGGCGGTGTTGTCGCTGGTGATGATCATCTGCAGCAGCACATCGCGGAAGGTCGGCTGCAGGCCGGCGTCGTGATAACGGAAGATGCCGGAGCCGCCGCGAATGTCTTCCTTGCGGATGGTGATGCGCTCGTCGAGCTTGAGCTCGCCGCGCTCGGCCATCTGGAAGGCCAGCACCATCACCGGGATCTTGATCACGCTGGCGCTGTTCAACAGCTCGCTATCGCGCACACCGGCCGTCTCGCCGGTCGTCAGATGTTTCACCCAGATGGCGGCCTTGCCAGGGAACTCCGCCGCCGTGCGCGTGAGAAGGGCGTTGAGGGGTGTTGACTGCTCGGCCGTTGGAAACGCGGCCAGGCCTAGCGCAAGCAGCACAACGACAGGTTTCACGCGCCTAGCTTATTTCAAGTCGGCTTGAGGCCTTTAAGGGCTTAAGGGCTTAGGGGGTTAGGGGGTTATAGCCATCCGCGCTGCCGCGCGAGGCGCGCGGCCTCAATGCGGTTGGTCACCCCCAACTTGGCAATCGCCTCCGACAGGTAGTTGCGGACGGTGCCTTCCGACAGGTTGAGGCGCTTGGCGATATCTGCACCAGCCAGCCCCTCCTCCGCGGCCCTCAGCACCTGGCGCTCGCGATCGGTCAACGGGTCGGCCTCGCCCCACGCGTCCTGGGCGAGCTGCGGATCGATTACGCGCAAGCCCTGGTGCACCCCGCGAATGGCGTCGGCCAGCTTCTCGGCCGGGGCATCCTTCAGCAGGTATCCCGAGGCCCCGGCATCCAGGGCGCGCCTCAAGTAGCCGGGTCGCGCAAAGGTAGTCAGGATGATGACGCGGGGCCGTCCGCCCTTGCGCACGCGCACCAGCTCCGCCGCCAGTTCCAGCCCCGTCATCGACGGCATCTCGATGTCGGTCAGCACCACGTCGGGATCGGTGCGGCCCGCCAGGACGAGCGCCTCGCGCCCGTCCCTGGCCTTGGCGACGACCTCGATATCCGACTCGATCTCGAGCAGCGCCGCGAGCGCACCAAGCACCATGCCCTGGTCTTCGGCAATCAGGACGCGAATGCTCATATCGGCAACTTGATCAACAAGCGGGTGCCACGCTCGGTTTCGCGCTGCAGCACGCCGCCGAGCGCCTGAATGCGCTCGCGCATGCCTGTCAGTCCGTTGCCGAATGGAGCGTCGCCTCCGCGCCCGTTGTCTTCCACTTCCATCAGGACCGATCCATCCTGCGCATAGAACCGCACATGACAGGTCGTGGCGCCCGCATGCCGAATGACATTGGTGGTCGCTTCGCGCAGGGCCAGCGACAAGGCGGTCTCTTGTGCCGGAGCCAGCGAGACGGCGCCGGCGTCAATCGTCGCCTGGATGCCCGCGGCGACCAACGTTTCGCGCACGTGTTCGAGTTCGGCCGCGAGGCCTGATGAGCGATAGCCGGTAATGGCCTGCCGCACCTCGGCGAGCCCGTCGCGGGCAATGCGCTCGACTTCTGCCATCTCGGCGGTGGCGCGGTCGATATCGCGGGTCATCAGCTTCTGCGCCAGCTCGCTCTTCAACACGATCACCGACAGCGTGTGGCCGAGCACGTCGTGCAAGTCGCGCGCAATGCGCTCGCGTTCGGCCAGCTTCGCAAGCCGCTCGACTTCGGCCTGCGCCAGCCGCAGCTTCGCGTTGCCGGCTTCGGTGCGCTCGCCCTGAATGGTCACCGCGCCGATGAGAACGGCGAGCACCGGCATCATGTAATGCCACATGGGCAAGTCGAGCAGGAACACGATCAGCAGGCCGAGGGTCACCTGGCCCGCCAGCGCAAGCACGGCGCCGCGGGTCGGGAACGCGCGGGCGGCCATCGCCGCGGCGTAGATCAAGAAGCTGCCCGTTCCCGGGTTCATGGCGCCGAAGGCGATGACGAGCAGGTTCATCACCGCCATCAGCCACAGGATGCGCGGTCCGCGCATGATCTGCGCGGCAAGGTAGGCCACCAAGAACACGACGTAGCCGGCCAGCATCGCGGCTGTCTCGCCGCTGGTAAACGACGAGTGGAATGACGCCAACAGGAACGGCAGCGAGTAGACGAGCCACGCGTACGATTCCCAGTTCAGGCGCTTCAGTTGTTCGACGACCGTCGCCATTGGCGGCCTCAGTGTACGCCGGGACGCCACGGTCCGGGCGAGGTCTCCGTCAGTTCGGCGGTGGGCAGCTTGCGGCCACCGAGATACACCGACAACACCTGGCGGTAGGCACCCACCTGCTCGGTGGGATCGGTTTCGAGAATGACCA